>QWHP01000121.1 GCA_021404985.1 Actinobacteria bacterium ATB1 | reverse complement strand
CCGAGCCGCCTCGGGGGCCGGGGCACCGAGGGCGATCTGCGCTGAAGGATCACTCGGCACCTCGGCCACCTCGAAGGCGGCCGCTGTCACATCCGGTTCCCGAACCTCACCGTCACCGAAGAGGATCTCGTTCACACCGGGCAGGAAGTCGAGCCCGGGTGGCAGGTCGGACTCTCCGTACGCCCCGGTTCCCGATCCGGACCCGCGGGCGCCGACCTGTGTGGCACCCGGGGTTCCGGCAAGGACGGCAGCCGTCCATGTGGCCGTGAGGAATCCCATGACCAGGAGCAGTGCTTTGCCGGAACCGCGAAGATTGTCCATCCCGATAGAAACATCGGCATCGGGAATGGGCGCGATCAGACACGCGACCTCCGGACGCGGAGAATGAGGCCCGAGACCCACACGCCTAGTCAGTTCCGGCCATGCGTGGAGGCATGAAAGGACCAGCCCAGAAAGCTCGATCCGGACTCAGAGGCGAGCGAGCCCCTTCTGGCGGGCAACCGACATGACGGCTTCGGCCACGGCCGGTACGACCTGGTCGTCGAAGACACTCGGGATCACGTACTCGGGTGTGAGGTCGGTGTCAGGGATCGCCTCGGCAATCGCTCGTGCGGCGGCGACCTTCATGTCGTTGTCGACACGGCGGGCACGCACGTCGAGCAGCCCCCTGAACACCCCCGGGAACGCGAGCACGTTGTTGATCTGGTTCGGATAGTCCGACCTTCCAGTCGCCATCACGGCGACGTTCGATGGGATCTCCTCGGGCATGATCTCGGGAACCGGATTCGCCATCGCGAAGACGATCGACTCGGGATTCATGTTCTCGATCCACTCCGGCTTGACGAGACCTGGACCCGACACGCCGATGAACAGGTCGCGGTCGGCGAGCGCGTCGTCGATCCCTCCCGTGATCCCCTTGGGGTTGGTGCGGTTCGCGAACCAGCGCTTCTGGCCGTTCATGTTCTGCTTGCGACCTTTGTAGATCGACCCGGTGCGATCGACCCCGACGATGTCGTGAACGCCGAGATACATGAGGAGCTTCGCGATGGCGACACCGGCCGCCCCGATCCCCATGATCGTCACCGACAGGTCCTCGAGCCTGCGGTCGAGGAGCTTGACGGCGTTGAAGAGGGCCGCCTGTGTCACGATCGCGGTTCCATGCTGGTCGTCGTGGAACACCGGTATGTCGAGCTCGTCGGAGAGCCTGCCCTCGACCTCGAAGCAGCGAGGTGCCGAGATGTCCTCCAGGTTTATCCCGCCGAAAGTGGGAGCAAGCGCCTTGACGACCGCGATGATCTCGTCGGGCTCGTGCACATCCAGACAGATGGGGTAGGCATCGACCCCTGCGAAATGCTTGAAGAGCACCGCCTTGCCCTCCATGACGGGCATGGCCGCCTCGGGTCCGAGGTCACCCAACCCCAAGACGGCAGATCCGTCCGTGACGATGGCGACGGCGTTCCCACGACCCGTGTATTCCCAGACAGCGGAGGGGTCCGAGGCGATCTCCTCCGACACGAGTCCGACGCCGGGCGTGTAGGCGAGTGAGAGATCCTCACGCGTCGTGACCGGCTTCGTGATGTCGGTCCCGATCTTGCCGCCGACATGGAAGGAGAAAGCAGGGTGGGAGCGGTCGGTGCCCATATTCGTGGAGAGTAGCCGCCCGACGACCTCGAACCATGAGCTTTCGCGTGCCGGTCCCGGGGCGGGCGGGCCGAATCCCGCCGCTTCAGCCCGGGTTGCGCTTGGGCACGAGAACCTTGCGCACGAACTCGACGACCTCCTCGCCACGCTGGTTCGTGCCCACCGTACGGACCTTGACAACGCCCCTGTCCGGCTTGGATTTCGAGGGCGTCTTCTCGAGCACCTCCGTCTGTGCATACACGGTGTCGCCGTGGAACGTCGGCTTGGCGTGCTTGAGGCTCTCGATCTCGAGGTTCGCTATCGCCTTCCCGGAGACGTCGGGAACCGTCATGCCGAGCACGACGGAATAGACCAGGTTGCCCACGACGACGTTCTTCCCGAACTGGGTCGCGGCCTCGGCATAGTTCGCGTCCATGTGAAGCGGATGGTGGTTCATCGTTATCAGGCAGAACAGATGGTCGTCCGACTCGGTGATCGTCTTCCCGGGCCAGTGGTGATAGGTGTCGCCGACCTCGAAGTCCTCGAAGTAGCGGCCGAAACGTCCAGCCGTGCCCTTGTCTTCGTCGTTCGGGAGAGGGAGATATGTGTCGGACATCCTCCGGAATCTAGATACCCGGACCGAAAGGCGTCGACTCCCTCGCAGAAGGCTCCGGGTCAGATGGCCATGCCCCTGTGCACGCGCGAGGCCGACGTTCCCAGAAGGACATCTGCACCTGCATCGCGGAGAGCACTTCCGGCAGCCATGAACGTCGCGCCGGTCTGAAAGAGGTCGTCGACCACGAGAACCCCGGATGACGAAATCCCCGAGGTTCCGAACGTGCCGCGGAGCGCGCGCTCGCTCTCTTGGTGCAAGCGTCCTCTTCTCGCGACCGGATCCACCGCCGGCCAGAAGGCCGGTCAGGCATGGAAGACCCAGCCTCTCCGCTATTGCTCGCCCCAAGACGTCGGGGAGATTGTGTGGGACGCTCTGATGGTGGGAAGGCACGGGTACAACTGCGGCTATCTGCCCGACGGGGCAGTCCGCCCACCGTCCCATGGCGTCCGCCCACCAAGCCATGCACTCGGCGAGAACGTCTGCTGACCTCGCATCCCCCGGCCTGTCCCCATACTGCTTTGTCCGATAGACGAGCTCACCGACGTCGAACCTTCGGTTCTCGTCGGGTAGCCAGTGGCCGTCGAGAATCCAACACGCTGCGTATGCCTCGACTTCGGTCTCCCTGATCAGGGCCGTCGGACATGCGACCGGCCGGCGACTCGGATGTGTCACTGCAGGAGAGGTAGCTGCCCCGCTACGACGACAACCACGATGTCCGCAAGCGCAGCGATCCTCATGTTGCGCTGCATCGCCTGATGGGCACAGAGTGCCGGGAGGGAACTCGGACAGAACGAGGGTGTCCGATACCGGATGCACGTCACGCCATCTGGGCTCGAAGCGGTCGATACCCTCGGCGAGCACCGCAGCTGTCGTGCCCTCGCGTCGAGAGCGCCCGAGTGTGCAGCCTCGTCGACTCCCCTGGCATGCCCCGCCAGCACGTTCAATCCCGCACGGGCCGCCGCCGCAGCTGCGTGCTTCGAATACTCCAGATGCCCCGACGTGGCGTCGCGGGACCCCGAGAAGGCAAACGTATGCCGAGCCCATGAGGCGCGCTGAACCGGCAGCCCACAAGACCACCGGAGGCGGCACCGGCTGATCCAGCCGGTGTGTCGGGTAACCGTCGTCGCCCGGAGTGGGGATCGGGGCCGGGCCCTCTGAAGGCGGCAAGGAGGCCGGATCGGACAACCGATCCGCTACCACGTCGGCGAACCTGGCCTCGACTCCCAGAGCCCGCGGCTTTGTGGCAGGGGCTCCAACAAGACTCCCCGCGTCCCGCCCCTACTCGTGAAGCGCACGCGCAAGTCTGGTGAGTCTGACCCTGCCGAAGCCCGGAATTCCGCTCACTGCGAGCCAGACGCCGTGCCTCGAGCTGCCCTTCGGGCTGTCCGTCGGGCTGTCCGTCGGGCTGTCCGTCAAGCCATCACCTCCAAGTGGCGAGAGTCCCGTCTCCCTGCGACATCCGGCCGGTCACCGAACGACTCGTACGCCACACGCCCCCTCGCCGAAGGCCATGTGGTCACGAAGCCTAACGATCCGGACCTGGCTGCCGATCAGTGGTTCATGTTGCAGGGGTCCTCACACCCCGTCCACGACCGCCTCGCGGTCCTGCTCGTCGAGGACGATCACACCGACGCGACGATCGTCTGCGCAAGGCTCCGCGGACTGGACTGGGCGCAGGTATTCGTCGAGGTGGCCAAGTCCGTGGCCGAGGCGCGATCCGCCTTCCAATCCGGGTCGTTCGACGCCGTGCTGTGTGACCTGAACCTGAGGGACTGCACAGGCCTGGAAACGCTCGAGACCGTGCTCGGTTTCGCCCGTGACGTACCCGTGATCGTGCTGACGCGCCTCGACTCCCGCTCCTCCGTGGCGAGGGCATTCGAACTCGGTGTCCAGGACTGGGTGCACAAGGATTCCCTGGGAGCCGGTGACCTCGAGCGCGCCCTGCGCCACTCACTGGTCAGGCATCGCGCGCTCGACCGCGCCGTACGCGAACGCCTGCGGGACCCTGCAACCGGTGCAGCGACGGGAACTCTCCTCGAGACACGTCTGGAGGAGGCCGGCGCAAGATGCCGGCGCTCCGGCCTCAACCTCGGCCTTCTCATGGTCGAGCTCGCCGATCCGCCCCGGCCGGGCGCGATGGACAGCAGGCGGCTGGCCGAGACGGTCGCCCGCAGGCTGCGGAGCTGTGTGAGGGAGGTCGACTCGGTCGCCAGACTCGACGAGTCGATGTTCGCTGTTCTCGTCGAGGACGTGCAGAGTGTGGGAATGGTGGCCGTGATTGCAGAGCGAGTCCGGGCGGTCCTGTCGGAACCCTTCAGACTCGAGGAGGCGACACACACGATCGAGTCATATGTCGGAGGTGCCTGCGCCGACGGCTCCGACAGCACCCACGACGTCCTCGCCACGGCCGAGAAGGCCCTACGCCACGCCCGACGTGAACCCACACGTGTCGCTGTCGTCGGCGGCTCGACCGAGAGCGAGGAGGACCTCGATCTGCACCTCGCCCTGAAGTTGAACCAGTTCGTCCTCTGGTACCAACCCCAGGTGGAGGTCACCACCGGCGAGCTCTGGGGATACGAGGCCCTGTTGCGCTGGGTCCATCCCCGTGATGGCGTCCGTGTGCCCGCCGCCTTCCTCGGACGTGTCCTCGCATCCGACGTCCTGCACCAGATCGGTACCTGGGTGACGCAGGAGGCGACATCGGCCCTCGTGGGAACCTGCATCGGAGGCGCCGAGGGCGCGGTCATCCCTCGGATGAGCGTGAACGTCCATTCGCGCCAGCTCCTCGAGGGTGGCATCGAGTTTTCTCACGTAGTCGACGACGTCCTGGAGCGAACCGGGCTGTCCCCCCAGCGCCTCGAGCTCGAGCTGATCGACGGGGCCATGATCCTCGACTCCCCCTCCGTCGTCTCCCAACTCCAAGAGCTTCGCGACCGAGGAGTACGCATCGCCCTCGACGACTTCTGCAGCGAACAGTCGTCGCTCGCCTGCCTCGCGCGCCTGCCAGCGAGCACCGTGAAGATCGACAGGAGCGTGGTTGCCGGCCTGCCCGCCGATCCCGTGTCGAGGGCCATCGTCCGCGGCATCTCCACGATCACGGGTGACCTCGGCATCGACGTGGTGTGCGAGGGTGTCGAGACCGCTTCGCAGAGCGAGCAGCTCTGCGAGATGGGGCTCACGGTGCATCAGGGATTCCTGTACGCCAAGCCGATGCCGCTCGAGGAGATCCCCACTTGGCGGGACGGCTTCCGACAGGTCGAGGAAGCCCCTGCTCTCAGCCTCCGCCCGCGAGAGCATCCTCGAGAAGGCGCCTGATGATCACGCGTAGAGCCAGGGTCTCCTCGGCACCCTCGAAGATGGACAACACCCGGGCGTCCACGAAGTAGCGGCTCACCTCGTACTCCTCGGCGTATCCCATTCCGCCGTGGATCTGCATCGCCTCTCGCGTCACCCACTCGGCTGCCCGGCATGCGTACATCTTGACCATCGAGGCTTCACGCTGGCCTGCGCCTCCCCCCGCGGACAGCATGCGCGCGACGGCGTAGGTGTACTGGCGGGAGGCCTGTATGAGAGCCGCCATCCGGGCGAGCTTCGCTTTCGTGAGCTGGTACTCCCAGAGTGGTTTCCCGAAGACGCGTCGCTCGTGGGCGTATGCCAGCGCAGATTCGTATGCAGCCTGCATCAGCCCGACGGCACGGGCGGCAGTCTGGACCCTCCCGTTCGAGAAGGCGTCCATCTGCATGTAGAAGCCCTTGCCCTCGACCCCCCCGACCAGATCCTCCACCGGGACGAACCAGTTGTCGAAGCTGACCTCGTAGCTGTGCATGCCCCGGTAGCCCAAGGTGTCGATCGCCCGTCCCTCCATCCGGCCGGTGCCATGGGGGTGGTCGCGGGTCTCCTCGAAGTGATGGCCGGGTGCCGGGGTCTTGGGGACCACGAACAGGGACAGGCCCCGATGGCCTTCCTCGTTCGTGCCCGTGCGAGCCAGCAGCATCAGTAGGTCGGCGCGGCCTGCGAACGTGCACCAAGTCTTCACACCGCTCACGATGTAGCCATCGCCGGACTCCGTCCGCTGAGCACGAACCCTGAGGTTCGCAACGTCGGACCCGTAATCGGGTTCGGTCACCGCGACGCCGACCATCGCCTCACCCGAAGCGATCGCCGGGAGCCAGCGCTCCTTCTGCTCGTCCGTCCCGTAGCCGACAATCGCTTTCGTCAGGATCTCCGGGCGGGTGATGAGGGCCCCACCGATGCCGAGGCTCGCCCACGTCAGCCACTCGGTGGCGATCACCATGGCCATGGTGTGATCGACACCTTCCCCGGCCGAACCCCCGTACTCCTCGGGGATCGTGAGCGAGAACCCCCCGATCTCCGCGACCGCAGCGATGATGTCCTCCGGGAGGTCTCCGTTCGTTCGATGGACGTGCTCGGCCTGGGGCCGGATCCGGTCCTGTCCGAGAGCCCGGAAAGTCTCCGCCATCATCTCGAACTCCTCGTCGAGATGAACAGGTCCACCGGGAACGGTTCCCTGACCGGCGCTCTCGGCAAGGGCCTCGAGGAAGGACGGGGCACGACCCGTTTCGAGAAGTGCGTCCACCTCTTCGGACCCGAGTGTCCCGGACCAGATCTCCGGTGTGACGCCGAACGAGCCGAGCCGGCCGTCGACCCTGGCACGGAGGTCCGAGACGACATCGGCGGCGAAAGCGACGGCTATGGCGGCCTCCACCACCCCACCCGCTCCGTACTCGTCGAGCACCCGCCGTGCACCGTCGAGCCCGGACGCGCAGTAGGCGAGGTCGTAGCAGACGATCTGGTGCCGGTCCATGCGCTCCATGTCGACACGCCCGTCCTGCGACGACTCCTGGGCGACGTGCCCGAGGGAGGCGTCGACGAAGCGTTGGGCGGCTTCGACCGCCCGGGAGGCTGCCGCGACGTCGGAGGGCTCCGCGATGTTGGCTGGCATGGGGAGTCACGATAGAGGCCGTGACCGAACCCCGACCACTCAGCTCTCGGCCTCGGCCATCGGGAAGGTCAGGACGTTGTCGGACGATCTGAGATAGCGGGAGAAGGCCGCGAAGACGTCGGGGTCGAGGTGGGTACCGGCCTCCACCCTCATCATCATGAGAGCGTCGTCCGTCGTGAGCGCCTCCCGATAGGGACGAGGCTTCGTGAGGGCGTCGAACATGTCGGCCGCGGCGATCACCCGCGCCTCGATCGGGATCGCGTCGCCGGACAACCCGTCGGGGTAACCCGAACCGTCCCACCACTCGTGGTGATGGCGAACTGCGAGTGCAGCCTCCCACAGGAGGTGCACACGGCTCGCCATCGCGTACCCGGTCTCGACGTGGCTCTCTATGAGCTGGCGTTCCGCCTCCGTCAGGGCACCGGGCTTGTTCAGGATCTCATCGGGAATCGCAAGTGTCCCGACGTCGTGGAAGAGCGCGCCAAGGACGATGACTCTCAGACGCCCGGGGGGCAGGTCGAGCTCCTGTGCGGTACCGATGGCGAGCTGGATGACACGCTGGTTGTGCTGGGGACCCTCGTTCGCGGCACCGGCAGCCCTCAGGAGTGCTTCCGCGGCTTCGCTGAGGTCGCCAACCAGCCGCTCACCATGAGCCCACCGAGGCAGACGAGGAGCGCGGCAAGGTCCGAGCTGAGCCGGTCTCCGTCGCCCACGACCGTCACCGCAGCCGCACCGCTGACGGTCGCGGAGGCCATGGCGAGGAGGGCGTGGACACCGTCCCGCCTCTCCACCGGCACGCGAAGACCGCTGACCGTGGCCAGGAGACCGAGGACGAGGGCGGCGAACCCGAAGACTCGGGCCCAGGGCTCGGCCGAGGTCCGGCCTTGGATGTCGGCCACGGCAACTGCGAGAGCTCCGATCGCGGGCACCAGGCAGGAGGCGAGCATGAGCCAGCGGTTCCGCACGACGAAGCTCACGATCGGACCACACCCGCGCCACAACGCCACGAAGAGCGCCGCGCAGGCGGAGAGCGTGGCGAGCGAGATCCAGAGGAGAGAGAGGATCGTGCCCCCTCCCAGGCGCAGGGCGCTCGTGACGACGACGAAGCCGAGTGCCGTGGCAAACCCGACTGCCAGGACCGTCGTCCGGCCGTCTCGAACCCGTGCGGAGGGAAGAACGAGGCCGGCAGACAGCACGTACAGCGCTCCTGCCAAGACGAGCAGGAAGAGGTCCCAGACTCTGTGCGGGTGCGGATCCGGCAGTGCCCCGGCCCGGGCGAGCAAGGACCAAAGTGCGGGCAACGTGACGAGAGACGCGGCCAGCACGACGGCGAGGGGCCACTGGACCCGGCGAGAGCCCG
>QWHP01000120.1 GCA_021404985.1 Actinobacteria bacterium ATB1 | reverse complement strand
GACGTCGATGTCGGGGTCCTCGACGAGACCGGCGGCGTCGCCGGTGAAGGACACGCCTTCGAGGCCCCTGTCCTTGCCCGGGTCACGCACGGCGACACCCGACACCACAAGCTCGATGCCCGTGTAGCGGCAGAGGGGAGCGCTGCGCTCCGTGAGGATGCGCACCGCCTCTGAGCCCACAGTTCCGCAGCCGAGGAAACCTATTCTGACCTGCTGGACCAACTCGTCACCCGGCCAACTCGACGTAGAACGCACCCCCGCCGGCCAGCAGGGTACCGCGTACCATCCCCTCCACGTCCTTCCATGCCTGAAAGGCGAAGTCGCGGTCGGGTAGTGCGCTGCTCAGCTCGAAGAGCCAGGCCTCACCGCTGAGGATGTAGCTCCCCGTGGCCATCGCCCGGCCCCCCGGATCGACGAGTGAGAGATCGCCTGTGTCGGTCGTCTGCCATGCGCTCGAGCCGATCAGGTCGAGGATCTCCACGGCCTGACCGGAAGGCTGTGGGAACGTGGCGCGTATCTCGGAGCGCCCGGCGGGCGGTCCGGGACGCACCGGAGCGGAGCCTGAGCGGGCCATCGTGAGATCGCCTTCGATGACGCAAGTGGCGGTTCCCTCCCCGGAATCCCCGAGCCAGGCCGGCAGGCTGGCCGACTCGCGCCAGCTCACGCTGTAGGTTCCGGGCGCCGAGCTCACCGACGACGCGGCATCGTCTCTCGTTATCTCGACGTCGAGGTCGACGGATCGGTCGCCGACGTTGACCGACAGCGACGACGCGAAGAACCGGTCGCCGCGACCCCGAGTGACGAGGCCCGCCCATGGAAGGGACTGCGACGGGTCCGGCGATCCTGCCACCACGGCGGTCGTCCCGTTCGGGGAGGATCTCAGGTCCAGATCCGCGAGGAACGGCGCGACAAGCGCTGCTTTCTGCGTGTCGATCGCGACCTTCACGGTGTCGTCCGCTTCGGTCCTCAACGGGTCCCGGATGATGTCTGTCGGGTCCTCCGGCGGCTTCTGGTCGCACTCCGCGAGGTCGACGGTGACGTCCGCGAGCCGGAAGACCCCGCCGCCGGCGAGGAGGCCGTCGGAAGGCTGTTCCACCCCCTGCGCGACACCCGTGTCGGGCGCGCCCGTGATGCGGCTGTCGGCAGGACGCGTGAGGCCGCACGACGACGTGAGCAGTGCCAGGGCGAGGACGGCTGAGGTACCCGTACGACGGCGGAGCGAACGCACTATCACCCGGTCACCGCTCCATCAACCGCAGGACGTCTTGGGTGCTCTCCCGGCGCACGACAGTTCGGACTCGCCCGTGGGAAGCAAGCACGACAGCAGGCCGGGGCAACATGTTGTAGTTGTTCGCCATCGTCCAGCCGTATGCCCCCGTTGCGGGAGTGACGAGGATGTCGCCTCGAGACACGGTGGCCGGGAGGCGCGCTCCTGACACGAATGTTGTCGCTCATCCCGCCGTCGACGGCCACGTATCGCCGGCCCCCCGACTCCTTGACGACGCCGACACTGTAGAGGGTGATACCCGCGCGGCCGACCAGGGACCGACCGGGCTCGACGAGCAGGCGGAGTCCGCCGGGGAGGCCGAGCTCCCGGGAACGGGCAGCCACGTGGTCGCCCAGTGTCCGCGCGAGCTCGGCGACGGAGACGGCCACCTGCGTGGGGCTGTAGGCGATCCCGAGTCCTCCCCCGAGGTCGAGCTCGGTCAAGCGCGTGCCGTGAAGCCTGGTCGCGTCGGCGATGAATTCCAGGGCGGCATCCGCCGTCTCGATGTAGCTGTCGAGGTCGAAGATCTGGCTCCCGATGTGGGCGTGCACACCGACGAGGTCCAGTTCTTCGAGGCCCGAGATCTGCTCCACGGCGGCCATTGCCTGCCCGTCCGCGAGCCCGAGCCCGAACTTCGAGTCCTCCTGGCCGGTCCGGATGTAATGGTGGGTGTCGGCGACGACTCCAGGAGTGAGGCGCAGGTAGACCTTCCTCCGATTCCCGGGCGATGAACTCCGGGGCTGGGGACCCTCGGCCCGGGACCGGTCGGAGCGGAACTGCCTGACGACGGCGACGAGCCGGTCGATCTCGTCGAGCGAGTCGATGACGATCCGACCTGCGCCGCGACCGACCGCCGCCTCGAGCTCCCCGTCGGACTTGTTGTTGCCGTGGACGACGACTCTGCCGGGCTCGACTGCAGCCTGACGGGCGACCTCGAGCTCGCCGAGAGTGGAGACGTCCACCCAGAGGCCCGCCTCGGCCATGATCCTGACAATCGCCACGATCGGGCAGGCTTTGGACGCGTAGACGACCTGTCCGTCGAGCGGGAGGTCCGCGAAGGCGTCTGCGTACTCGCGTGCGCGTCCCCGGATGTGGTCCTCGTCGTAGACGTACAGGGGCGTTCCGTACTCGCGTGCGAGGTCGGTGGCATCGCAGCCGGCGATCTCGAGATTCCCCTTCTCCGAGATGCGAGCGGACGGCGGCAGTACGGCGGCGAGGCCGTCGGGCAGCACTTGGTCAACCATGGAAACGGAACGGTACCCCTGACGGCCGGTGTCTAACAGCCCCGTTTGCCGGGCCATCGAAGCGGCGGGCACGCGGGAACGGGTCAGACGCGTTGGAGCAATCCCTGGATCGACTCGACGAGCTCCAAGGGCTCGAACGGCTTCGTCATGTAGAGGTCGGCACCGGCTGCCATCCCGATGTCGATGTCACGCGCCTGTGCCTTCGCCGAGAGCAGGATTATCGGCATCTGGCCGGTCTCGGGATCGGCTCTTGCCGCACGACAGACGTCGACACCGTCGAGGATCGGCATCATGATGTCGAGGACCGCCAGATCGTAGGAGACGGTGCGAATCGCCTCGAGCGCGGCAGGCCCGTCCGTAACGGTCACGACGTCGAAACCCTCCAGCTCGAGGGTGAGCCTGACGAGCTTGAGCACACCGGGGTCGTCGTCGGCTACGAGTATGCGCGCCACTTGTCTTCCTGTCTGCCGGCCGAACTCGCCCGACCGGTCTGTGACTGTGGTCCGGGGCGACTCTGCATCCCCGACCTCCCCAGTCATCGGCGGGGAGGCGGACCGCCATGAACAGTTCGCGAATCTATATGCGCTCGAGGGGGCCCAGAACGCATTCTCCATCCGGCCACTCCGTACGTACCATGTACCCGTCGGCCCTCGTAGCTCAGGGGATAGAGCGGTGGCCTCCGGAGCCATGTGCGCAGGTTCGAATCCTGCCGAGGGCACGTCCCTGGCCGGTACTCCTGACTTCCGCTGGGAATATTCCGCGACGCTCGGTACTTTCCGTTCTCGGCACGTTCCCGGTGCAAGAATGCGGAACGGGGTTACACCGACGGCACGGCCCACACGAAGAGACAGGAGAACCGATGCGTGCAGTGAGCGAGGCGGACTTCCGGACCGAGGTCCTCGAAGCAGACCGCAAGGTCGTGGTCGACTTCTGGGCCCCTTGGTGCGGGCCGTGCAAGGCGGTTGCCCCCGAGCTCGAGAAGCTCGCCGAAAAGCACACCGAGGTCGAGTTCCCACGCCTCAGACGTGGTACTCCTCAAGGAGGCGCCGGCCGATGACCATCTTCTGGATCTCGTTCGTCCCCTCACCGACGATCATGAGCGGAGCGTCCCTGTAGAGACGCTCGATCGGGTATTCCGCGGCGTACCCGTTGCCCCCGTGGATCCGCAGGGCCTCCTGGCACACCTCCCAGCACGCCTCCGACGCGAAGAGCTTGGCCATCCCGGCCTCGAGGTCGCAGCGTTCGCCGGAATCCTTCTTGCGTGCGGCGTCCTGCATGAGAAGGCGGGCAGCGTGCACCTTCGTGCCCATCTCGGCGAGCTTGAACTGGATCGCCTGATGGCCTGCGATCGCCTTGCCGAATGCCTGCCGCTCCTGGGCGTAGCGGATCGACTCCTCGAAGGCGCGCCTCGCCACGCCCACGGCTCGGGCGCTGATGTTGATGCGTCCGAGCTCGACGGCCTGCATCATGTACCTGAAGCCCATACCGAGCCCCGCCTCTCCGCCGAGCAGATTGGCGGCCGGCACGCGCTGGTCCGCCAGATGCAGCTCGACAGTCTCGATCCCCTTGTAGCCAAGCTTCTTGATCTTCCGGCTCACCGTGATGCCCTCGTACTCGAGCTCGCCGCCTGACTTCTCGACGAGGAGCACGCTCATGCCACGGTGGGGCGGATCGGTGTCCTCGGTCTTGACGAGCATGACCACGAGATCTGCGTGGAGACCATTCGTCAGCCACATCTTCGTGCCGTTGACGACGAACTCGTCACCGTCGCGCACCGCTCGCGTCTTGATGGCGGCGACGTCGGATCCAGCGTCGGGTTCTGACAGCGAATAGGCGGCACGGATCTCACCTGTGGCCATGCGGGGAAGGAACCGCTCGCGCTGTTCTTCGGTACCGAAGCTGTTGATGAGAAAACAACCCATGAAGTGGGTGTTGAGGAAGCCCGAGACGCTCATCCATCCGTAGGCGAGCTCCTCCACGATCCGGGCGTACGTGGAGTAATCGAGCCCCAGCCCCCCGAACGGCTCCGGGACCGTGATCCCGAACAGGCCGAGCTCCTTCATCTTCTCGACGAGCCCGGCCGGATACTCGTCGGCGGCGTCGAAGTCCCCGGCGATCGGGATGATCTCCTTCTCCGTGAACGTCCGGACCAGGTCGATGAGGTCGTCGGATACGGCTGACATCTTCTCCTCCGTGGACTCGGCACCCGTGGACTCGGTGTGTCCCGCACGGTTCTACGATGCTGCATGCCCCGCAGGACCGCAACAAGCTCGGTCTGTTACCCGATCCTCGGCCTGGTCTTCTTGGTCGCAGCCGTCGGTGCTTGCGCCAACGGTACCGACAAACCGGCGTCGACGATCGCCAAGGTGAGCACGACCCTGCCGCCTCCGCCGCCCTCGGCACCACTCACCGGCCTGCCGGGAGGGCCCGGCGTGGACCTCGAACGCCGCCCGCTCGCTGTCAAGATCGACAACTCACCGGGGGCCCAACCCCAGGCGGGCCTCGACCACGCGGACCTCGTGTACGAAGAGGTCGTGGAGGGCGGCATGACCCGCTTCATGGCCGTCTTCCAGTCCGAGGACGCCGATCCGATCGGACCCGTCCGCTCCGTGCGCCCTGTCGACATCGACCTCGCCCGCTGGCTCACCGACCCCGTCCTCGTCTTCTCGGGCGGCGCAGGCGTCGTCATCGAGGAAGTACGCCGCTCGGGTCTGACGTGGTTGGATGAGGACAGCGGGGTTCTCCGCGACGACCCAGATCGTCGAGCCCCCCACGACCTGCTCACGGCAACCCCTGCGATCTACGCTGCCCTCGCCGGTGCGGTTCAGGGGCCACCTCCTGACCTGGCGGGATTCGATGAGGCCCCACCCGCCGGTGTCACTGCCGGCCAGGTTACGATCGCCTTCTCCGACACCGAGACCGTGACCTGGACCCGCGTGGCCGATTCCGGACGTTGGGTGAGACTGCGCAACGGCAGTCCGCAGACGCTGGTCGGCGGTGCCCCCGTGGAGGTCGCGAACCTCGTCGTCCAGACGGTGCGCATGGTTCCGACAGGGATCGTGGACGTGGCGGGGAACCCCACTCCGGGCTGGGATGTGGTCGGAAGCGGGAGGGTCGTGGTGGTCCGCGACGGCGTCGCTCTCGAAGGCACTTGGTCGCGCGACAACGCCTCGGTACCGATCCGCCTCACCGACGCAACCGGTGCCGACATCTCTCTGAGACCGGGCGAGACATGGTGGTCACTGCTGCCCGAGGGACGCTCCGTGACCCTGGGTTGACGCCGAGGTGGGGTGTGGGATCCGCACCGGAGGCCACTCTGGGGTGAGCCTGTCAGCTCGTCACTAGAGTCTTCCTCGTGGACCCGATCCGATGGGTGGAGGGGCGCTCTCCCCTCTCCTCCTACGACGCGACGATGATCCTCGCCTTCGGAGGCTGGAACGACGCGGGCGAGGCGGCGACATCCACGGTCGTGAACTTGCGTGAGACCCTCGAGGCCGAGACCTTCGCGACCGTCGACCCGGAGGGCTACTACGACTATCAGCAGGTCCGCCCGCAGATCACCGTCGAGGGGGGCGAGGTGCGCTACCTGGTCTGGCCCACGGTCGAGCTCTCCCACGCCGGCACCCCTGCCGGGGACCTGGTCTTCGTCGTCGGCCCCGAGCCTCAGTACCGGTGGCGCGACTTCTGCGGCCAGATCGTCTCGGTCGCGCACAAGACCGGCTGCACACGGGTGATAGCCCTCGGAGCGCTCCTGGCCGACGTTCCCCACACCCGGCCGTCACGGCTCCGCGCCACGGCATCCGACCCGTCGCTCCTCCATCTCTCCGGGGTCGAAGGCGCCGACTACGAGGGACCCACGGGAATCGTCGGTGCGCTGATGGCCGAATTCCAGGAAATGGGCATCGAGTCCACCAGCTTCTGGGCAACGGTTCCTCACTACGTGTCCATGGCACCGAATCCGCAGGGAATGCTCGCCCTCACACAGGCCGTGCGCCAGGTCGTGGGGGTTCCCTCAGACCTCGGCGAGCTCGAGGCTGCCGCCGACTCCTACGTGGAACGGATCTCCGATGCCATGGAGGACAACGCCGAGGTCCAGGCTTACGTCCGCATGCTCGAGGGGCGTCATGACGCTGCCACCGGGGCAACCGGGGGCCCGTCGGGGCTCTCCGAGGACGATCTTCCCACGGGTGAGGAGCTCGCCGACGAACTGCAGCGGTTCCTCCGATCCCAGACCGAGGACTGACCGGAGTTCGCGTCGTGCGCTTCCGATGAATTCCGATGAAGGATTCGTCCCTACAACCGGGGAAGTCTCGCCGCAGGTGTCCGCCGGGACATGCCAGGAGGGTTGCGCGTGAGGAAATGGCTGCGAAGGAACAAGAGTCTGATCCTCGATCTGCCGTCGATTCTGCGACGTCTCAAGCTGATCTGGTCGTCGAAGCTCATGGCCCGCCTGGCCGGCATCGAACTGGACATCGACATCCATCGCCGCGTCCAGATCGAGAGCGGAGTGCGGATCAAGTTCTCCCGGAGCAAAAGGGTCACGATCAGGATCTGCGAGAACGTGCGCCTCGAGGAGGGCGTCGAGATCCGCTTCTTCGGGAACATCGGATACGACCCCGAGCTCTACATCGGGCCGATGACGGTCATCCACCGACACGCCTCGTTCACGATAGGGGGCCGGCTTCACTTCGAGGGGATGAACGAGATCGGGATCGGCACGGTGATCCGTGCGAACCAGAGCATCGAGTTCGGCACGGTCTCGGGATCGGGTGAGTACGCGTCGTTCTTCGACTTCTTCCATGCGTTCGACGAGGACCGCGGGATCTACCAGGAGACAGTTCTGTCGCAACCGATCAAGATCGGCCGCTACGTCATGGTCTCTGCGAAGGCGTGTGTCGGGCCGGGAACCACCCTCTCGGAGGTGACGGTGGTGATGCCGAACTCGGTCGTGTCCGGCTACCACCCTTCGTGCGACCTGCTCGGCGGCATCCCGGCGAAGACGGTCGATAAGGCGCATGTGGTGCCCGTGCTCGGCAATCCCTTCATGCAGTTCATGTTGACGTGGAACGTCGACGAGCCGGGCCCCAACTTCAAGACGATCGACGAGGCTCGGGCAGGGGTCGCCGATCCCGAGGTCTGGTCGCAAGACCTTCCGCGGTACAAGGAATGGGTCCGCAAGGCGCGTGAAGCTGCCGGCCTGCCGCCTGAGGAACCCTCCGGCAACGGCTCCGAGCCGGTGGTCGAAGCCGGCGACGCCACCCCAGCCTGACTCGAACACATGCCGTCGCCCGTTATGTGTCGCACCCTCCCCTTACGCTTGGCGTAATCTGGCGGAGGGAGATCGGGATGGTGCTGAGCGAGGGTGATCGGCAAGAGGTCGAGCAGATGATGGAAGAGAAGATCACTGCCCAAGACGCCCGCATGTACCTCATAGACAGGGACCTGCGCGATACGATCGATGAAACGAACACCCGTGTCGTCTCGCTGACAACTCAGTTGAGTGCCCTCACACGCCGCGTGGAGCAGGGATTCGACCGTGTCGACGAACGTCTCGACCGTGTCGACGAACGTCTCGACCGAACCGATGATCGTCTCGACCGCCTCGGAACCCGGTTCGATCGCCTCGAGGCACGGTTCGACCGTTTCGAGATCAAGGTCGAGGCACGATTCGACACCCTCGAAACCCGATTCGACACCCTCGAAACCCGATTCGACAGGCTCGAAGAGCGCTTCGACAAGCTCGAAGAACACTTCGACAAAGTCGAGGAACGCTTCGACAAGCTCGAGTCGGCCATCCAGCGCCTGATCGACGGCACCTGAGCCGGCGACCGGCCGGAGCACCCTCGGCCCCTCCGCACGTGCGCCACGACGCGTCGCCACATAACCTCGTGGACAAACGGTGACGATCCCACCCTGTTCGGTGGTGCACAGGGAAGGGTTTCCCGCCGTCCCCATTGAATCTGAGGCACGGGGGAAGGTCGTCGGGTCGTCGTCTTCACGTCGGCGCAGACACTTCCCCCGGGCAGCAAACGGGGCATGCCCCGACCCCTCCACACAAGGCACCACGGGACACGGCATCCCAGGCTCCGACATGCCGTGGCTGTGGCCGGAGGGCCCGTTGCAGTCCGATACGACCGGAGGCGAACAGTGGCTCTGCGCAGTGGGCAGACGGCGACAAGAGAACGTGTTCAGCTAGGCCAGCTCCTCCTCTCACGCAAGCTGATCGACGAGGCACAGCTCGGCGCCGCACTGCAGACCCAACAGCAGCAGGCGGCGTCGGGAGTGCAGCCCCAGCGCTTGGGCGAGATCCTCGCCGGATCCGGCCTAGTCAACCAAGACGTGCTCCTCGACTCCCTCGCCGAACAACTCGGCGTCGGTGTGTACAAGTCGAGCTCTCGGCCGTCCCCTGCTGCGGTGCAGCTCATCCCGCGCGAGTTCGCCGAGCAGCAGCTCGTCCTGCCGGTGGCAGTCAACGGCAGCGACATGACGGTTGCGATGGTCGATCCCCTGAACGCCGAGCTGCTTGGCTTCATCTCGGAGCGCACGGGCAAGAAGATAATTCCGCTGATCGGGTCCGCCGACACGATCAGTCGGCACATCCAGCAGTCCTTCGGCAGCTTCGGCGTGCTCGACTCGCACGTCGAGGAGTACGAGACGACGGTCGGGCCCGTGACCGACTCGGCTCAGGTCCAGTCTGAGCTCGCCGTGCTCTCAGCCGACGCCCCCGTGGTGCAGATCGTCAACATCCTCATGACCGAAGGCCTCAGGGAACGCGCGTCCGACATCCACATCGAGCCGCAGGCCGACCGGCTCCGGATCCGCTTCCGCGTCGACGGTGCACTGCGCGACATGAAAGACCTCCCCCTCCAGATGGCGCCCGCCGTCGTGAGCCGCATCAAGGTCATGTCCGAGCTCGACATCGTCGAGAAGCACCGCTCCCAGGACGGGCAGATCGCAATCCAGATCGAGGGACGCGACCTCGACATCCGCGTGAACACGACCGAGACGATCTGGGGCGAGAAGGCTGTGCTGCGACTCCTCGACCGGAGCCGTTCGTTCACAGCGCTCGAGGAGCTCGGCATGGATCCCGAGCTCATCTCCCGTTTCCGGCCGATGATCCAGCTCCCCTTCGGGATGATCTGCGTCGCAGGGCCCACGGGCTCGGGCAAGACCACGACTCTCTATGCGGCGCTGCACGAGCTCGACAAGTACGAGCGGAACATCACCACGATCGAGGATCCTGTCGAGTACGTGATCCCCAACATCAACCAGATCAACGTCAAGGCCAGCATGGGCCGGAGCTTCGCCCACGGTCTGCGTGCCGTGCTCCGCCAGGACCCCGACGTCGTCCTCATCGGCGAGGTCCGCGACGAGGAGACCGCCGACATCGCCACGCAGGCCGCCCTTACGGGACACACGGTGTTCTGCTCGGTCCACTCGACGGACTCGATCGCGGCGATCCACAGGTTCATGGACATGGGCGTGAAGGAGTACCTCCTCGCGCCGGCCATGGAGGTCGTGGTCTCGCAACGCCTCGTGCGCCGCATCTGCGGCCACTGTGCGGTTGAGCAGGTAGCGCCGCCGGAGGAACGCATCGCATACCAGCAGGTAACGGGATTCGACCGTGAAGTCTTCTGGTACGGGCAGGGCTGTGAGGTCTGTCATGGCTCGGGCTACTACGACCGGGTCGGCATCTACGAGTACCTGAGGATCGACGACGAGATGAAGGAGCTGATCGCACGGCACGGATCGCAATACGAGTTGCGCCAGAAGGCGATCGACCAGGGAATGGTGCCTCTCGTGCAGGCGGCGATGGCAAAGGTGACGAACAACGAGACAACCGTCAGCGAAGTCCTGAGAACTGTCTATGCAGGTTGAACAGCGTCCCTCGGAGCAGGCTGAGCGCGCGCAGGCCACCTCCCAGATGGCCGAACAGGACACGAAGAAGCCGGCCGCACGTGCGCGGCCGAAGATCAACTCGTACGTCTACAGCCTGAAGACGAACCAGGGCGTGGTGCAGAAGGGACGTCTGCGTGCCCTCAACAAGGAGCAGGCAATCGCCCTCGCCCAGCTCGGCCAGCCCGGCTCACAGGTCACGAAGATCCGCGAGGTCAAGGACCTCCTGAACGTCAACCTCGGTGGCAAGGCAGTCAAGACCGCCGAACTGCTCATCTTCACACGCCAGCTCGCAACGTTCGTGAAGGCAGGTGTCCCGATGGTCGAGGCGATGGCCTCGATCGGATCCGAGAACGCCTCACGGGCGATGCAGGACACGCTTCGCGAGATCTCGCTCGACCTCGCCCAGGGACTGCCGCTCTCGGCGGGCATGGAGAAGCACAAGAACAAGGTCTTCCCGCAGTTCTACATTGACCTAGTCCGGGCGGGTGAGATCACGGGTGACCTCGACGGCGTCCTCGTCCAGGCAGCCAAGTACCTCGCACGCCAGGAGGAGACGAAACGCAAGCTGCGCTCCGCCTTGGCCTACCCGATCGTGATCGGGATCTTCGCGATCATCTCCATCGGCATCCTGGTCTTCTTCGTCCTGCCGCAGTTCGTCGAGTTCTTCAAGCAGTTCAACGCCACGCTCCCGCTGCCGACGCGCATCGTCCTCAACGTCCAGGAGTTCATCGGGACCTGGTGGCATGTTCTCCTGCTCGGAAGCGGAATGCTCGTGGCCGGGCTCGTCATGTGGACCCGGACGGCTCCGGGTCGCTACGCGTGGCACCGGTTCCAACTGATGGCACCCTTCGTGGGCCCCTTGGTCAGGTACACGATCATCGAGCGCTTCTGCGCGACCCTCGCCACAATGGTGAAGGCTGGTGTACCGATCGTCGCCACGTTCCAGGTCATCATCGACGGCTCGCGCAACGTCCACTTCAAAGACGCCTTGGGCAAGGTGCGCGGCAGCTTGGGCGTGTCGAG
>QWHP01000119.1 GCA_021404985.1 Actinobacteria bacterium ATB1 | reverse complement strand
GGGGCCTCGTCAGTCATGTCCCACCACTCTCGGACGCCCCCGGTTGGCGGTTTCCCATAAGGAACCGGCTCATCGCCGGCCTCGCCCAGGCCGTCGTCGTCGTCGAGGCGGCGGCTCGGGGGGGCTCGCTCTCGACCGCCGCACACGCCGTCCGTCTCGGCCGGCCTCTGCTCGCGGTGCCCGGTCCGCCCTGGTGGGAACACAGTTCAGGGACGAACTCCCTCCTGGCGGACGGAGCCCTGGTGTGCCGCGATGCCGTGGATGTCCTCGCCGCGATCGGCTGGGCCCCGACGGGGCGGCCTGTCTCTCAGGACAGGCTGCACTCCTTGCCGGCGGTCGTGGGCCTGGACGACGACGAGCTCGCCGTGCTCGGCGCGGTTCCCGCCATACCCGAGCCGATCGACTCGGTGGCGCGGGAGTCTCAATTGCCGCTGGTCACGGTTCTGTCCGCCCTCGGCAGGCTTGAGCAGCTCGGCCTCGTCGAGGCACCCACACCCAGCACAGTCATGCGGACGGACTGCCCATGAGCGTCATTGCGCAGCGAGTCGGGGGGGCCTCCGGAGGCCCCTATACTCCCGGCACGGCCGGAAAGGCCGATCCCGCGGACGAGTGGCTCCTACAACACGGTCGGGCGGAAGATGGGCGTCGACAGCGCAAGCGACATCCAGGACCTGTGGTCCGATTACAAGGATTCGGGGGACAAGGAGTTCCGCGACAGGCTGATCGTCCACTACTCACCCTTGGTGAAGTACGTGGCAGGTCGGGTGTCGGTCGGACTCCCCTCGAACGTCGAACAGGCGGACCTCGTCAGCTATGGCATGTTCGGGCTCATCGACGCGATCGAGAAGTTCGACACGGACCGGGGAATCAAGTTCGAGACGTACGCGATCAGCCGGATCCGGGGCGCGATCATCGACGAGCTGCGCTCCTACGACTGGGTGCCGCGCAGCGTGAGGGCCAAGGCTCGCATGGTCGAGCGTGCGTACAGCGCTCTGGAGAACAAGCTGGGGCGTACCCCGACGGACCCCGAGGTCGCGGAGGAGCTGGGGATCTCGCTCGGGGACTTCCACCAGATCTTCAACCAGATCTCGTTCGTCGGCCTCGTCGCACTCGACGAGCTCATCGGGATGGGGAGCGAACGCGGCGAGAACCTGACGCTCGGAGACACCCTCGCCGACACGCAGGGACAGGATCCGACGACGGCTTTCGAGGTCGAAGAGCTCCGTCACCTCCTCGCCGAAGCCATCAACAGGCTCCCGGAACGGGAGAAGATAGTGATAACGCTCTACTACTACGAGGGACTGACGCTCGCGGAGATCGGCCAGGTTCTGGGCGTGACCGAGTCACGCGTCTGCCAGATGCACACGAAAGCCGTGCTCATGTTGCGGTCTCGCATGCACGACATCTGAGGCGACTCGCGCACCGGGTCGCTCTGCGGGCGTCGGCCCCACTCGTGATCGCGATCGCCTGCGCCGCCGCCGTCGTCCTCCCCGCGTCGAGGGTTCGTGCAGAGAGCCCGCCTGCGAAGTTCGAGGTCAGGCCGGTCCCAGGCAGCGTGTCACGCGGATGGAGCCCGCCCGTTTCGAGATTCGGCAGGGGACACATAGGGATCCTGATCGTGGCAGGTACCTCGCCTGTTCGTGCGGGCCTGGGAGGCACGGTCACCTTCAGCGGGTCCGTCGCGGGCATCCGATACGTCACCGTCCGGCATTCGAGCGGGCTGGTCGTCCGCTACGGCCTGCTGACGGATGTGACGGTCGTGCGGGGTCAGTCGATCGCGTCGGGAGCGGTGATCGCCTCCGGGGCAGTGCCGTCGGGGAGGGGCGAACGCGTGCTCCATCTGAGCGTCGCGTTCGCAGGTCGCAACCTCGACCCCGCTTCCTTCCTCCCCGCGGTCCGGGTGCATCTGGCGGCCCGCATGCCGTCCGACCTCAGGTGAGCTGCTCCATCACCGTCTGGGCGACGGTGATGTCGGACTGCTTCTCGTCCGGGCCGGTGTTGTCGACCGAGATGTCGTACCGTCCGTAGAGAACTTCGAGGCCGAAGGACTCCGAATACGAGGCGTCGTCGCCGAGTCCCGTGATCTCGGTCCCCTCGAGGCCTTCCTTTGTCGCCTCGTACATCTCCTGTGCGGTGGCCGGGTCCGGATGGACCATGACGGAGACGGACAAGACGTTCAGCGCATCACCCGTACCGGTCCAGGAACAGCCGTACATCTCACCTGTGCTCTGGTCGACGGGCTCGGCGGGTTCACCGAGGACTTCCTGAACGTCGCTGTCGGTCAGCATCGAGCAGACGTCGAGAGCCTCGGTCCCGGTGGCACTGTCACCCGACTCCTCGTTCTGGGATCCCGCAGTGGTTTCAGTCTGATCAGATCCGGAAGAGTCCTGGGACTCGTCGGAGCACCCCGCGACGGCGAGAAGCACGGCTGCCATGAGGACCAGAGCTAGGGACCTTTTCAAGCTTCTTCCTTCCGAGACGCGATTTCGGCGCCGACGCATTATTGCGCGGGTGGGTGGCCGATGGCGACCACCCACAGGCCCGCTGCTACTGTCTGTGCAACTACACACACCGTTCGGATTCCCCTGCGTGGTGCCCGGTTCGCCGGAGGCGCGGGGGGAGTACGGGGTTAGCTCCGAGCCGGAAACGGCCAGCCCCGACGAAGAGCCGGTGCAAGGCAAACCACCACGGAACGGAGCGTTCGTTGACAGAAGCACAGCGATCGAGCGTGGTCACGATTCGTGAGCTGCTCGAGGCCGGGGTGCACTTCGGCCATCAGACGCGCCGCTGGGACCCGAAGATGAAGCGATACATCCTCGGGGAACGCAACGGCATCTACATCATCGACCTGCGGGCGACCCTCGAGGGGATCGAGAAGGCGTACTCGTACGTGCGTGACCTCGTCGCCGACGGCGGGACGATCTTGTTCGTCTCCACAAAGCGCCAGATGACCGACGCGATCCGTGCTGCCGCGGAGCGTGTGGGGATGCCATACGTCAACTTCCGATGGCTCGGCGGCATGCTCACCAACTTCCAGACGATCAAGGGCCGGATCGAGTACCTCCTCGAGCTCGATGAGATGGAGGTATCGGGCGCCATGGAAGAGCTTCCGAAGAAGGAGGCCCTTCGACTGCGGCGTGAGCGCGACAAGCTCGAGCGCTATCTCGGCGGGATGAAGCACCTGACCGACGTGCCCGACGCGGTCTTCGTCATAGACACGCGCAAGGAAGCGATCGCCGTCACCGAGGCAAACAAGAAGGGCGTGTCCGTCGTGGCCCTGCTCGACACGAACTGTGACCCTGACGAGGTCCAGTACGGAATCCCGTCGAACGACGACGCGATCAGGGCCGGCATCCTCATGGCGCGCATAATGTCGGATGCCGTGGACGAGGGCCACCAGCTCCACGAGCGTTACGGTGCTTCCGGGCGCATGCGTCGCCACGACGTCGAGGCCGAGCTGGCCCGGCAACAGGCCATCTACGACGCCGCGACCTACGAAGAGCAGCGTGCCCGCGAGGAGGCCGAGGAGGCCGCCCGCCTCGAAAGGGCCGAGCGTGCGGAATCCGGCGGTGCGGACGTGGTGACACCCGCCGGGGGGGCGCCTGCCGAGGAGACGCCCGCCGAGGAGACACCTGCCGCCGATGTCGAGGTGGTTGTCGAGGTCGAAGGCGGGGCCGCAGACGCGAGCGAAGAGCAAGCCTGACCGTCACGGAATCGAGGAGTGAGCGAAGCGATGAGCATCTCGGCAGCAGATGTGAAGGCCCTGCGGGAGGCGACCGGCGCAGGGATGATGGACTGCAAGAAGGCCTTGACCGACGCGGAAGGCGACATCGAGGCGGCAAAGCAGCTTCTTCGCGAGAAGGGACTTGCGGCGGTCGGCAAGCGAGCAGACAGGACGGCGTCCGAAGGCCTCGTGACGGCGAAGCTGTCCGAGGACGGCAAGCGGGGTGTCATGGTCGAGCTCGGCTCCGAGACGGACTTCGTGGCCAAGGGCGAGCGCTTCGGTCGCCTCGCGGATGAAGTCGCCGAGAAGGTGTACGAGTACGGCACCGGCGCCGAGGTGGAGGGTGAGCTCGCGTCCGAGATCGAGCGCCTCATAGAGGACGCGTCCGTCGACCTTCAGGAGAAGATCGAGTTCCGCGGGGCCGCCGTCTTCGAAGCTCCCGACGGCGGAGTCGTGGCGGCGTATCTGCACCGTGCCGGTGGCTGGGCGAAGAAGGGCGTTCTCGTCAGGCTGGCTGGTGGCGAGCCCGACGACCTCGAGTCCGTGGCCTACGACCTCGCGATGCACATCCAGTTCGCCCGTCCCGAGTACCTGCGGCGCGAGGACGTTCCCGAGAACGTCCTCGCCGAAGAGAGATCGATCGCCGAGGCGAGAGCGCTCAACGACGGCAAGCCCGACGACGTCGTCCCGAAGATCGCGGAAGGGGCCGTCGGCAAGCTCTACAAGGAGCGCGTCCTACCGGAGCAGGCGTACATAAAGGACGAGAAGAAGACGGTTGCCAAGTGGCTCGAGGAGGTGGCTCCGGGCGCGACCATCGAGGAGTTCTCGATCTTCGAGGTTGGAGCCGGTTCCGAGAGCGACTGAGCACTTGCACAGGGGGAAGCCACAGTGACGAGCCTGGAGGATCTTCCTGCCCCGCAGATCGATCCCTCCGACCCACCGGCTTGGCGGCGGATCCTCCTGAAGTTGTCCGGTGAGGCATTCGCCGATCCCGAGGTAGGCCGCGGCGTCGACTCGGGCATAGTGGCGTCCTACGCCTCGCAACTCGCAGACCTCTACGGTCGCGGCGTCCAGGTGGCATGCGTAGTCGGCGGTGGCAACATCTGGCGAGGACTCTCCGACGCCGCGACGGGCATGGAGCGAGTCACGGCCGACAACATGGGCATGCTTGCGACCGTGATAAATGCCCTCGCTCTCCAGGACGCACTCGAGCGTGAACAGGTACCGACGAGGGTCCAGTCGGCGATCACAGTCCAGCAGGTCGCAGAACCGTTCATCCGCCGCCGGGCGATGCGACATCTCGAGCTCGGTCGCGTGGTGATCTTCGCCGGCGGGACTGGCAACCCGTTCTTCACCACGGACACGACAGCGGCCCTTCGCGCTGCCGAGATCGGTGCCGAGGTGATTCTCAAGGCGACCAACGTGGACGGCGTCTACACGTCAGATCCTCGGATCGACCCGGATGCCGAGAGGTTGACGGACGTCACCTTCACGGAGGTGCTGCAGCGTAACCTCAGGGTGATGGATGCGGCCGCGATCGCGTTGTGCAGGGACAACGCCATTCCGATCGTCGTGTTAGACCTGTCCGTGGAGGGCAACATACGTCGAGTCGTCTGGGGGGAGAAGATCGGTACCCTCGTCCACGACAGATCCGGAGGTGGAGGCAGTTGAGCGTCGGTGAGATCCTCTCGACCACCAAGGACAAGATGCGCAAAGCAGTCGAGGTCACGAAGTCCGAGTTCGCCGGCATCCGTACAGGCCGCGCGTCCCCGGCCCTCGTCGAGCGGATGAAGGTCGACTACTACGGCACCGAGACGCCCCTGCAACAGCTCGCAGGGTTCTCCGTGCCCGAGTCCAGGATCCTCGTGATAAACGTCTACGACCGCCAAGCCGTCCCCGCTGTCGAGAAGGCGATTCGCGAGTCCGATCTCGGCCTCAACCCGTCGACGGACGGCAGTCTGATCCGGCTCAACTTCCCGCCTCTGACCGGTGAGCGTCGTCAGGAGCTCGTGAAGATCGTCAGGCACAAGGCCGAGGATGGCCGGGTTGCCGTCCGGAATCTCCGCCACACCGCGAAGAAGAAGCTCGAGAACATCGAGCACGACCACGAGATCTCCCAAGACGAGCTTCGCCGCAGCGAGAAAGAGCTCCAAACGCTCACCGACAAGTACGTGAGCGAGATCGACACCCTCCTGTCCCACAAGGAGGAGGAGCTCCTCGAGGACTGAGGTCCCCAATGGCAGGTAGCGAAAAGGACGATTCCCGGGACCGTTCCGAGGACAGGGAGGAGGCGACAGCCGACGCCCACTTCCGGATCATCCCGCCCGAAGGTGACCCCTCCGACGCGCCTGGGGGGACTCCCGAGGAGGACGATGCGACGCAGCCCGGCCTGTTCTCGACCTCGGACCTGAAGCCGGCCGCCCAAGAGGAGCCGCTGCCCATGGGCGGGCCGGGTCCCCCCGACACCCGCCTCGGTGACCACGACGAGGAAGACCACGAGGAAGACCACGAGGGCCACGGGCCTCGGGCGGACGTGATGTCCGGAAGCGAGGACAAGGCCGAGCCCGAGACCGGCGGGCTGCGGACCCTGGATCTCTCGAGATCGACCAGGCGAGCCGAGGGCGGTGAATCCGGGGCCGGATCCACGCGTGATTCCGAGGGTGATCCAACGGGCGTGTCGGAAGAGGCTCGTGACCCCGGCACCCCTGGGCCAATAGGGGAGGCCGGACCAGAACCGGAGTCCGAACCCGAACCGGCGACGCTCGAACCGACCGTCGAGATGGGGACCGAGGATCGCCCGAGACGGGAGCCGAACTCCGGCACGGACAAGGGGGACCCGGGTGGTGTGCCGGAGCCCGGGCCGCGCCCGGATGCCGCCCCCGAAGGCGCCGGCTCCTCCGGCGGGGGGCCCGAGCCGGAGCCGGCCGGCGTCGCAAGTGAGCCCGGCCCGCTCATCAGGGTCATCGCCGACGGGGAGCCAGCCGCCTCGAGCTACGAGCCGGGTCCGGGTCGCCGTGCCACGGCTACTGCCACCCGGACGGAGCCCGAGCCTCCCGACGAGCAGCCGGAGCCGGCGCCCCTGACCGTCTCTACGGACAAGCAGCGGTCGATCATCGTCAAGGTGACGACAGGCCTCGTCTTCGGCGCCGTCGCCCTCGCCTTCATACTCCTCGGCCACAAGCCGGGGCTCGCGACCCTGGCCATCATCATCGTCACCTGGGTCGCGGTCGAGTTCTTCGTGCTCCTCCACCAAGTGGCGGCACACAGGTCCGAGAGAAGCGGAGCCGATACCGAAGTGGTAGGGGTGCCCAAGACGATCGACTGGGGTGAGTTGCTCACACGGTCCCCGTTCCTGATAGGTGTTGCCGCAACCCTGGCCATGGGAATCCTCGCCTACCTGTACGGCATCGAGGCTGTAGGGATCCTGACGGTCGCCGCCTCCCTCGCCTCGATCCTCTGGTACTACACACCGGGCGAGAGGCCGACAGTTCCGCTCGAGCAGGCGATGGGGCTCACCGGGCTTCTCCACATCGCGCTTCTCGGGTCCTTCGCCCTTCTGACGTTGCGCCTGGAGCACGGTTTCGCACTGCTTCTCGTCGTCGTGATCCTCGTCGTCGCCTTCGACGTTGCCTCGTACGCTTGGGGGATCTCGATCGGGAGGCACCCGTTTGCCCCTGTGATCAGCCCGAACAAGACGGTCGAGGGTCTCGTCGGGGGAGCGGCGACGACGTTCGTGGCGGCAGCCGTGGTCGTGCTTCTCGACTCTGTGCACGACGTCCCGTTCCTCTCGGACTGGAGGGACATGATGATCCTCACGGCGGTCCTCGTGGTCTTCTCCCTCCTGGGCGACCTGGCCGAGTCGCTCGTAAAGAGGAGCTTCGCGATGAAGGACATGGCCTCGTTCTTGCCCGGCCACGGGGGAATGTTCGACCGATTCGACGGGATCGTGTTCTCACTACCCGTTGCGTACGCCGTCTTCGTCCTGCTTGGCATGGCGGAATGAGGCGCCGTGTAGTCGTCCTGGGGTCGAGCGGCTCCATAGGAACCCAGGCGCTCGACATCTGTCGCCGCCACCCGGACCGCTTCGAGGTCGTCGGTCTCGCAGTTGCACGGTCAGTCGACGTCCTCTGTGCCCAGGCCCGAGAGTTCAGACCCGGAACGGTGTGCGTCGCGGACGGCGAGCCACCTTCGGCAGGCGACCTCCCTCCCGGGACGACGATCCTCAT
>QWHP01000118.1 GCA_021404985.1 Actinobacteria bacterium ATB1 | reverse complement strand
GGTGTGAAACGGTCGCAGGCGCCAAGGGGCAGCCACCGTCTGGGGTTCGGGGGGTAGCTGTCCGTCGCAACGAGTTCGTGACCGGCACGTTCACACCGACAGCAAAGGGCAGCGAACCCCCAAGTTCAAACGGCCGGCGGTTCGCAGGCGGAAATGGCATGTTCGACACCACGCTCCTAGGCCGGCGGTCTCCGGGAAGAGAGCTCGAACGCCGCCCCGCTGCTGATCCGGGTCAGGGCGACCTCGGAGGGCTCGGGTTCCGGCACGGCCTCGGGGTCGATGCCGATCTCCCAGACGGCGACCGCATCCCCGTCCCCGGCGAGCGGTCTGCACCAGGCACGCGGATTCACGCCCCGCACGATCGCGTTCATGGCTCGGTGGTCGGGTTCGGCGGCGAGGAGTGCCACCCAGGAGTAGCGGTCGCCCTCGTCGAGCGCAGGGCAGTTGCCCAGAGCGACGCGCCCGGCGGCATCGCCAGTTCCGCCGAAAGTGACCGACACGTACTCTCGCGGCATGAACAGTGGATGGAGGGCGAGCACACGCAGGATCGTGTTGAGGCCGGCGTCACCGTCCCTGCTCTCGGGCGCCACCAGGTTGCGGAGGCGCTCCGAGGCGATGGCGCCGATGCCGGTGAGCTGGGCCCCCGTGATCTCGAGAGCGGCGTCCTTGCCCGCACGCTCGGCGAGCGTGAGCATGAAGGCGCGGACGAGGAGGTGTGCCTGGACGCAGAACTCCTTGCAGACCGTCACGAGCGCAGGCACGGAGAGGTCCTCCATCTCGAACGCGGGATCGAACTCTCCCGAGTAGTCGGATCGGCCTCCGGGAGCGGCGTCGGGCAGGACGTCGAGCTCGAGGCCTGCGAGGAGGGAGTTCCGCACCAGACCGGTGAGCGGGATCTCCTCGGCAGGGGGGTTCTGCGGGTCGATGGTCGTCGTCCAGTGGCAGTGCGGCTCACGGCCGGCGGGGTCCCGCGGCGGGCGGTGCAAGGGCAGGATCTTGGCGTGAGGGTTGGTCGCGACCGCGGTGGCCGGAAACGTGGGGTCCTCGATGTCGTGGCACATCAGGTGGACGACGTCGTCGCCCATGGGTTCCGCGTCGAGCAGTGCCCCACAACTGCGCAGCCAGAACTCGCCGGTATGCGCATCGGTGACGGCGAACTCGACGTCCATGAACTGGTGGGCGAACCCGATGTCGAGTTGAAGACCCTTGAAGATCGTCGGGACATCATCGCCCGAGAACCCGAGTGCAGTCTGCATCCGGCGTGTGTACACGGGACTGGCCCCCATCCACTCCTGGATCGCCACCTCCCGCATGGCGTCGAGCCCGAATCGGGCGAGAACCTGGGGGATGCCCGCGCGATCGACCAGATGACCGATGAGCATGTACTCGCGGGCCAGGCGGGCGAGTTCGCCCCGCTCGAGTGGATACAGACCGGAATCCATGTCGAATCAGCCCCCCGTTGACGTGCACCCCAGGCAGCCTATGAGGGAGGTCAGCGTCGAAGCAACGGAGGGGCCGAGTTCAGTCCGGGATGTCGATCCGGTGGAAGCCGTGCTCGCGGGCCCAGGCGATGAGATCGGGCAACCGGATGCTCGACCTGCCTTCGTGCTCGGCGACATGCTTGCGGATGCGCCGCACGTACGTGTTGATCGTCTCCGAGCTGTAGTAGGTCGCCTCGGCGGCCTCGGCTTTGTTCCCGTGCTTGGCCAGCGCACAGACCACGCGCAACTCGCCACGCGAGAAGAGGCCGCGGATCGCCTGGGCGGTGCCGGCGACCATCTCGACCTCTGGGGAGAACCGGTCCTGCCCCTCGGCGATCTGCCGCACTGCTTTCACGAGCTCCTCGAGCCCCTCGGACGTCGCGAAGAAGCCGTCGGGTTCGCACGCCAGGGCCTCGCCGATGAGCGCCGTCCCTGCAGCGTCGAGGTCGACAATGACGAGACGGCCCGTCGAGGTATCCGCGAGGGCGATTTCGCGGAGGGCGCGCAGGCCCTCATGGCCGTCACCTGCTAGGAGGTCGATGAGGCACACGTGGGGCCGGAGCCGGCGAATGGTCTCGAGGGTGGCGTTGGGGTTCGTCAGAACACCGAGGAACACGAGATCCTCTTCGTCGTGGAGGCGGCGCCCGAACGCCTCTGCGACACTCACCTGGCGGTCGATGGCGAGGACACGCACCTCGCGAGCCGGTTGCGTGACAGCATGGGACGGTGTCTCGGCAACGGTTGCCGAGACCTCCTCCCAGGATCCGTTCGACGTTACGGTCAGCATCAGGATCTCGTCGGTCCCCTGTCGGACATCAGGGTCTTGGCCCCTCGGGCCGGTCGCGGCCGGGGCACGCTCTGGACACCTTCGGGGCCCGACCGGAGTCGAAGAGACGCAATGCGTTCTCCTGCACGGCTCCTGAAGGCTCCCGTCTGGCTCGCCCCGGCAGCGCCCGCAATCTCGATGTGGACGCACTCTGGGTATTCGGCCCGACCGGCCCCCAAACCTGCATGCGGGACGCAGTAACTGGCCGCCAAGTGGCTGGTGTGAAACGGCCGCAGGCCGCCAAGGCCAGCCACCGTCCGGGGGTTTGGGGGGTAGCTGTCCGTCGCAACGAGTTCGTGACCGGCATGTTCACATCGACAGCAAAGGGCAGCGAACCCCCAACTTCGAACGGCCGGCGGTTCGCAGACGGAAATGGCATGTTCGACACCACGCTCCTAGGGTGCGGGGATGCAGCAGGGAGAGGGCGCGGCCAGGGTTCTGCGGGAAGACTTGCGTCGCGGTGGATACGCCGCCCTGGCGGTCATCGGGGTGGCGACGATCGTGGCGATCGCCCGCACCCAGTTGCGGCACCGGCCGGCACGCCGGCGTGACGAGTGGAGAAAGGTCCGCTGACGGCGTTCGTGACGGCCACGGGTCGTCGCGAGTGCCGGTGGTACCCTGCACCTTCCGAAGGGGGCTATAGCTCAGTTGGTAGAGCACCGGCTTTGCAAGCCGGGGGTCACCGGTTCGAGTCCGGTTAGCTCCACGGACGCCGGGCCTGCACAGTGTTCCTCCGTGCAGCGGATGACGTGGTGCCGCGGGCGGCAGCGCAACGGTGTGAACGCCTTCGAGGAAGACGTGCTCACAGCTCGAGTGCCTGTCAACCTGAACGAACGAAAGCCCCGTCCCTCACAGCCCCGGACCGAACAGCCTTGCGGTACTTGAATCCAAGCAGGATCGGGGTGAGGACCTTCTGGCCGAAGGCGCCCATCGAGAGGTTGAACTTGCGGGACGCGCTCGGAGCGAAGGTGGCGGAGGAACCGGCAACATCGAGCCATCCGCGGACAGTCCAGACCCCTTGGCCTCGGAGTTGGGGGTTGCACCAGAAGCCCATGGCTGCTGCCCTGCGCCCGCCCCTCGGCAGGTCGTCGCGGCCGATGACGATCCGGTGGTCGACGACCTGAGGCGTGAACGGCACAAGGAACGGACGGCCCTCGCTGTCGAGGAACCCGAGTACATGGCCGTCGTCACGTTCGAGCTGCTTCACGTACTTGCGGGATGCGACGAGCGGGTCGGTGCCTTGCTTGGGGGGACGTTGGGGCGACGGCGGGCCCGCCAGGGGGTCTCCGACAACGTTCGGATCACCCGCCGCGAGAGGGTCTTTCCAATAGAGCAGCCGGCGCACGTTGAGTGTCACCGGCAGGCGCTTGTCGTAGTAGGCGTCACCGCCAAGTTTGCGGACGATACCTCCCTCGGGCACAGAACCGAGGAACTCGGCCCAGCGTTCATGCAAGGCTTCGAGGTAGCCGGCGGGCGGAGCGTCGGGAAACGTCACGTCACCTTGCGCGAGAACGTACCCCGGCGTCGCGGACAGGCCGTGCTTGCGGCTGAAGAACCCGAGCGCGGCTTGGGGTGCATCCTCGAGACGACGCAGCTTGTCGACGAACATCATTGGCACGCTGGTTTCGATCGTGCCGGCACGTTCGTCAAAGGTCCCGAATGGACACACCGGAGCGATCGACACGCCCCCGAAACGGGTCGTGTAAGCGAACGTCGCGCAGAGGTCACCACCGACGATGTCGACTGCCTCCTCCGGCCAGGCCCCGGTCTGCATCGAGAGAGACCCTACCAGGTGCGTACTGTGTCACGGGAGCGCGCTTCGGCGAGCAGTTCGGCATGAGCCTTGGCGACCTCGAGGTCGTAGGTGGGGACCAGGATGGCGCGACCGCGTCGGTGCTCGTGACATTCGGCTTGAACCCGAGCCCGGCGTGGTCGGGCGTCGGTACGCGCTGATATCTTCGGACTCCCTGCTGCCCGCTACCCGATCTCGATGGTTTCCATGGACCCGCAAACCGACGCCCACCCCGATCCACTCGGACGGGCGATCGAGGTGCTCGCCGGCGTCCTTGCAGCGGCCGCGGGTACCGACGTCGAGACGATCCGGGACATGCTCGCGCCCCCGCCCAAACACGGTGAGGGCGACGTGGCCCTCGCCGCCCACCGGTTCGCGAAGGCAGCCGGCGTCTCACCGCCGGAGCTGGCGGAGCGCCTCGCGGCGACCGCGATGGACGCACCCGGCGTGGGGTCGGCCGAAGCGACTGGTCCGTTCTGCAACGTCACCTGGGACATGGCACAGGTCGGAAGCGAGATCATCCGGGCTGCCCTCGTGTCGAGGGGGACGGGAGGCCTGGTCGCAGGCAACGAGGGAATGGGCCGCACAGTCGTCCTCGACTTCTCGTCCCCGAACGCGGCGCGCAAGCTCGCGTTCCACCATCTGCGCGGCACGGTCGTCGGGGCCGCACTGGCCCGCCTGTGGGAGGTGAGGGGCTGGAGAGTGATCCGGCTCAACTTCCTCGGCGACTGGGGGCACAACATCGGGCAGCTCCTCCACAAGCTTTCCGAAGTCCCCGAGGGTGACTCCGAACACATCGATCCGGGACGCCTCCAGGAGTTGTACGTGGAGGTGAACGAGGAGGAAGCTGCCGAACCGGAGCGGATCAAGGCGGCCTCGGGCGAGTGGCTGAGGCGCTTCGAGGCGCAGGACCCCGTAGCGGTCAGGCGCTGGCAGCTCATCATCGACAGCACGACCGAGTCACTAGACGCCACGTACGCCCGGCTCGGTATCCGTTTCGACGAGTACCGCGGTGAGAGCAACTACGTCGAGACAGCCTTGGGGGTGGCCCGCGAGCTCGTCGAGGCCGGTGTCGCAGAGGTGGATCCGGACAGCGGAACGATCTTCGTTCCCGAGACCGACGGCCTACAGGCGGTGGTGGTTCGCGGCCGTGTTCGCCGCACTCGGACGTGCGGGCTTCGAATGGGCGTCGACGCTCGTCCACCTCGGATTCGGGCAGATGCGACTCGGAGGCCGCAAGGCCAAGACTCGGCAGGGGAGCGCCGTCCCCCTCGACGACGTCCTCGACGAGGCCGGCACGCGTGCCGAAGCGGAGATCGCGTCGCGCGAGATGGACCTCGACGATCCTGCCGAGGTCGCCCGCATGGTCGGGTTGGGGGCGGTGATCTTCTCCCAGGTCCGGATGCGACGTACGTCGGACTTCGATTTCGACCTCGACTCCGCCGTCGCGTTCAAGGGCGAGACGGGTCCCCGGATCCAGTACACGCATGCCCGGATCATGTCCATTCTCCGCAAAGGAGGCGTCTCGATCGAGGACGCCCTCGCCGGCTGCGACGCCGGGCTACTTGCCGATGCCCTAGAGCGTGACATCCTTCTCGCAGTCGGTGCGGTGCCCGAGGCTGCCCGCAAGGCAGTGGCGAACGACGACCCTTCCCATCTGGCTGACAGCGCCGTGGCACTGGCCGACGCCTGGGGCGCCTACCAGACGGCAGGGGCACGCGAGCGGCCGGATCTCCGCGTCCTCTGTGAGGACCTCGGCGTGCGCGGAGCGCGACTCGGGCTCGCCGCTGCGACAGCAGTCGCGATCCGGGACATCCTCGCAGTCCTCGGGGTCGAGTGTCCCGACAGGATGTGACATCGGCCGCGAACACCGAAGCCAAACGGGCACGAGCAACGAATTCACTCAGGAAGCGTTCATCAGCGGCCGGTATGGTCCACGACATCCATCGAAATACAGACCGAAATACAGACCGAGATACAGACACCAAAGCGGAGGGGACGTGACACAGCCCCATGTCTCGCCAGGCCGGCAGGTCTATCCGGCGTGCTACCGGCACCCCGACGTCGAGATGGCCGTCCGCTCCAACCGTTGTGGCAAGCCGATCTGTGCGGACTGCGCGATAAGCGCATCCGTCGGTTTCCAGTGCATCGACTGCGTGAGGCAGGCCCAGTCCCCCGGTACCCAGGTCCGGACGGGCACCGGCGGGTGGGGACGGACCAGGGCCGGCGCCGGCCCAATGGGCATTGCCCCCGTGACGAAGATCCTCATCGGCCTGAACCTCCTGGTCTTCCTTCTCACCCTGTCGGCTCCCGACTCGACGGTTCTGCGCTATGCGCTCGTCCCCGCTGCCGTGACCGAGGGCGGTGAGTGGTGGCGGATGCTGACATCGATGTTCCTGCACGGGAGCCTCCTCCACATCGGGTTCAACATGCTCGCCCTCTGGGTTCTCGGATCGCAGCTCGAAGTCGCCATCGGTCGCTGGTGGTACCTCGCGGTGTTCTTCGTATCCGGGTTGGCGGGCTCCCTCCTGTACGTGGCTCTCGCCGAGCCCCGCGCGGCTGCCGTGGGAGCCTCGGGAGCGATCTTCGGCCTCTTCGGCGCCGTCGGTGTGCTCGCCTGGAGGCGGAGAAACACACCGCAGGGCCGGAGTCTGTGGACGAACGTCGCGGTCCTGCTCGTGATCAACGTCCTCTTCACGTTCGCCGTGCCGGGCATCGCATGGCAGGCGCACATCGGAGGCCTCCTTGCCGGGGCCGCTTTCATGGCGGTTTACGACATGTTGAGGACACGCGCCGCCGGATAGGACAGGACGGGAAGTAACGCTGGCTGACCTCTCAGCCGAGGGAGAACCCCCGGAGCGCATCGACCGTCGCCGCGTCCACACTCGGAGCCGTGTGGCTCATCGCCGCTTCGAGATCCGACAGAGAGATGCAGGCAGCCTGGGGGTCGCGACGCATCGCGGTGTAGCCGGCCTCGCGTGCGAGTGCCGCAAGATCCGCCGCCGAGAAACCCTCGGCGGATCGTGCTATAGAGTCGAGCTCGATCGTCTGGTCGACGGGCATCTTGCGCATCGCGGCGCGCAGGATCGCCACGCGTTCGTCGGGGCCCGGGGGGTCCACGAAAACGTGTCTTTCGAGCCTGCCGGGTCGGAGGAGCGCTGGATCTATCAGGTCGGGCCGGTTCGTCGCCCCGATCACGGCGACGCCACGAAGAGGCTCGATGCCGTCGAGTTCGGTGAGCAACTGGGCGACGACCCGGTCGGTCACGCCCGAGTCGGTCGAGGCGCCCCTCTTGGGTGCGAGCGCATCGATCTCGTCGAGGAACACGATGGCGGGGGCAGCGGTGCGAGCGCGGCGGAACAGATCCCGCACTCCGGACTCGGATTCACCGACCCACTTGGAGAGAAGCTCCGCCCCCTTCACCGAGATGAGGTGTGCCGCAGACTCGTTGGCAAGAGCACGCACGAGGAAGGTCTTCCCGCAGCCCGGGGGTCCAAAGAGCAGGACGCCTCGCGGGGGTTCGAGGCCGAGGCGCGAGAACGTGTCGGGATAGCGGATCGGCCAGATGACCGCCTCCGTCAGGGCCTCCTTGGTTGCCTCCGCGTCACCGACGTCCTCCCAGGAGATCGTGCCGGTCTCGACGCGCTTGCCCCCGAGGGCAGTCGGGACGGTCGCTGCGAGCGCCTCGGCGAAATCGGCGGCGGTGACCTGCACAGTCGATACGGCTGTGTCGCTCTGCGTTCTCAGGCGGGCCGCGGCGGTACGTGCCGCCTGGCTGCAGAGCCTTGCCAGATCTGCGCCGACGTACCCGTGTGTCCTTGCCGCGAGATCTTGGAGGTTCACGTCGGGTGACAGTGGCAGTGGCCGTGTGTGGATGCCGAGGATCTCGAGCCGTGCCTGCGCGTCGGGGAGGGGGAAGTCGATGCGGCGATCCAGACGCCCCGTCTGGAAGAGGGCGGGGGCACAGTTGTCGGGATTCGGGGTGGTCGCCACGATGATCACGTCCTTGCGTTCCCTGACGGAGTCCATGGCGTGAAGGAGGGCGGCCCCGGAAGCGCCGTGGTCGTCGGAGGATGCCGAGGCGATGCGGTCCACATCCTCTATGAGAAGGACGACCGGAGCACCGCCGGCATGAGTTGCGAAAGTGGTGCGGATCCGATCCGCCACGAGGTTTGCGTCCACGAACTCGAGGTCGACACCGCTGATTCGCACGACGGTCGCTCCGAAGGCAGCCGCCATCGCGTAGGTCAGCTCGGCCTTCCCGCTCCCGACGGGCCCCTGGAGGAGAATGCCGTGACAGGGAGTCGTCCCGAGCCGGGTAACCAGCGCACGATGACGGAACGCCAGGTCGAAGAGCTCCGTCATCTGCGCCATCTGCGACGCGAGGCCACCGATGTTCTCGAGGCTGAGCGCCGGATCCGGGCCGGAGGTGACGGTGACGTGGCCCTCCCAGTGGACCCGGGTCGTCGCCGCCACGAGCACCACCCCCGCAGGCTGCGTTCGGGTGATCGTGATCTGCAGTGAGAGCAGCCCGTTGCCGAGACGTTCGCGCAGATGCCGTAGCCCGGCCTTCGCGTCGGCGGTGAACGCCCGGTTGTAGTCCTGAGGAAGGAGTGTCTCCTGGGTGCCGGCGAGGATGGCCTTGCCGAGGAGGAGTGCACGCAACATGTCGGCGGGGAGACCCTCGAGCTCCGTGCTCGACACCCAGACCTGTTCCGCCACGACCGAGGGCACCGGCGCCGCGACGATGCGATCACCGTCCCGAACCCCGAGCGCGCTCGCCGTGTCGGAATCGATGATGCACACGTCGTGGGGGTCACCCCACTCGGCGAAGCCGACAAGGAGGGCGGCCGAGCGGGTGGGCGCGCCCGTCGCCTCCGTCGTGAGGAGGATGGGTTCCCAGACGTTCATGCCGAGGGCGCGCACTGCCTCGCTGTGGAGCCGGCACACGTCGCGCCCCGAATCCATGCCGTCGCGCACGCGGACACGGAGCAGGAATCCCTGGAGCTGTGGCGGAGTCATCTGCTGGGGCTGCGTCATCCGCGCATTTCTACTTGATTGGGGAGACCCAGGGTTCCTCTGAGCCTCGGTGTCGGGCCTTGGTATCGGGTTGGACCACGCGTGGGGAAGCCTTGGCCGGTCCGCGGCGTTTCACATGCGGGCATTGACCCTGGTCTGCGGGCTTTCGTACCCTTCGCCGGGGTTTGTTGATTTCCGAATCAAGGAGAGGTCATGCGTGAAGCCGTCATCGTCGATGCAGTGAGAACACCCCTCGGCCGTGGGAAGCCCGGCACAGGGCAGCTCTCCGGATGGCACGCAGCCGACCTCGGCGCGGTCCCTCTTCGCGCCCTGCTCGACAGGACCGGGATCGATCCCGAGATCGTCGACGACGTCATCATGGGTTGTGTCATGCAGGTCGGTGAGCAGGCCGGCAACATCGCTCGGGCGAGCGCGCTGATCGCCGGCCTCCCGGAGTCGGTACCCGGTACGACGGTCGATCGACAGTGCGGATCGTCGCAGCAGTCGGCGCACTTCGCAGCACAGGGTGTGATAGCCGGCGCATACGACGTCGTTGTCGCCGCCGGTGTCGAGGTGATGAGCAGGGTTCCCATGGGCGCCTCGATGATGAACGGCCCCGGCTTCCCGATGGGTTCGATGGTCCAGCTCTACATCGAGAAGAACCTGTACGGCAAGGGTGGACTGGTCCAGCAGGGCACGTCCGCCGAGATCATCGCCGAGAAGTGGGGCATCTCCCGTGAGGAGCTCGACGCCTTCAGCGCAGAGTCGCACAAGAGAGCGGCGCGTGCGACCGAGGAAGGGCGGTTCGAGAACGAGATCCTCCCGGTGGAGATCCGCGACCAGGATGGCAAGCCGACGGGCGAGACCATGACTCGCGACGAGGGGATCCGTCCGGACACGACCGCCGAGAAGCTTGCCGGGCTCAAGCCGTCCTTCGACCCCAACGGTGTCATCACCGCTGGTAACTCGTCACAGATAACAGACGGAGCCTCAGCTCTCCTCATCATGGAGAGATCCAAGGCCGAAGAGCTGGGGCTGAAGCCGAGAGCGAGGTTCCACACCTTTGCCGTCGCAGGCGTCGACCCCGTCATCATGCTCACCGGACCGATCCCGGCCACGACCAAGGTGCTGGAACGCTCGGGTCTCACGATGGACGACATCGATCTCTTCGAGGTGAACGAGGCGTTCGCGCCGGTCGTAGTCGCATGGGCACGTGAGCACAATGCCGACCTGGACAAGGTCAACGTGAACGGCGGCGCGATCGCCGTCGGCCACCCGCTCGGGGCCTCGGGTGCACGGCTCATGACCACGTTGCTCAATGAGCTCGAGCGCACCGGAGGTCGCTACGGGCTCCAGACGATGTGCGAGGGCGGCGGAATGGCGAACGCGACCATCATCGAGCGGCTCTGATCCGGGGGTTCCGATCGGAGCGCGTGGGCACCGGTCCGAACGGTCGGGGCTTCCCGAAACGGCGACCACCCCTGGTGTTTACCCGGTTTACACAGGAGTTTTCCCCAGTTCACCACGATCAGCGCGCGTTGCTCCCTGCGACCACGGGAATCTCATGGATGGCATTACCCACAGAGTTTTCCACAGGTGTGGACAACGCGTTCTGTGATGCCACGACTGTACTGAGCGCGCGAATTCACCAGCACGTCAGCCGCGGCCTTCGGCTTCGACGACGAGTTGCATGTCCTCACGGCAGTGGCGCGGCGGATCGAAGTCGTCGCCACTCACCCTCGTCATCCGGACCTCGGTCGCGCAGACGACGCAGCGGTAGCGCAGGTCGAAGCTCTCGACGTCCCTGGTGATCGGCGACTCCTCGGACATCTCCGTCCCCAGCATGTGGAGAACGGCGAAGCCGAGTCTGATAACGACGTACGCGATCACGGCCGCCAGCGGGACGAGGAGCCACGGATGATCGCCGAGCCATGCCACGCACCAAGTGTATGGAGGAAGTCCGGGCTGGGCGGAGTGGCTGTTTCAGCGCAGGCGCATCGCGAGGAGGAAGCCAACGAGAATGAGCGCGAGACCCAGGATCAGGAACAGGTTGTTCGCATCTCCACTCAGATAGTTGCCGATTATGATGACTACACCGACAACGAAGCAGCCCAGGACCAGCCCCCCGTACCAGCGAGGGCTGGGGGGCGCCTTGCGGGGGGAGGGTGGTGTGTAGCGTGAGCGCTGAGCCTGAGGTTTGTCTGCCACGGGGCGCAGAGTAGCGCACTCCGACCCATGACTACGACCCTTGAAGCCATGAACGAGGAAGCGCCCGACGGGGGGTCGCTCGCGCCCGCGCTGAGCCGTGACTGGGGCGGATGGCGCAAGCTTCTCGTCTGGATCGGCTGGACCCTGATCGTCTCGGGACTGGTGATCCTTCTCTTCGTCGCGTACCTCCTCTGGGGAACCCGGATGCGCACAGAGCGGGCGCAGGCGCAGATGCGATCCGAGTTCGTGGACGACAACGCCGCGGCACTCGCCGAACTCGCGACACGTCAGGCCGCCGAGAGCAGGCAGGCACTGCTCGATGCCCTCTATGCGGAGCGGGCCAGAGCGGCCGCGCAGGAACAGGCGGGGCCTGTCGCCCACATCCTGATTCCCAAGATCGGAGTCGACGCACTCGTCGTCGCCGGCACCGACACGGACGACCTTCGGCGCGGTCCGGGAAACATGCTGTCGACCGTCCCACCCGGCGCACCCGGGAACTCGGTCATCTCAGGGCATCGCGTCACCTACGGGGCGGAGTTCCACCGCCTCGACGAGCTCACCGCTGGAGACGAGATCGTCGTCGAGACCCTCGCGGGTCGCACCACCTACCAGGTCAACGGCGACAGCACACCTCTCGTGGTCGGGGTTCCGACGAGTTCCGGACCCGAAACTGCCGAAATACTCGGAAGTCAGGTCGTCGAGCACGACTCCCTGACGAGTCGCGAATCGGCCGCACGGATCTTCACGACGCAGGACGGCCCGAGCAGGATCACTCTCACCACATGCCACCCGAAGTTCTCGGCGAGGGAACGGCTAGTCGTGGTCGCCGACATGGTCGACGGTCCGTTCATGGACCACGACCAGCAGGGAGCGGACCGTCAGTGAACGGCAACGGCGCTCAGCCCGTATCCGATTCCGGGAACCAGGGGGCCATGCCGCTCCTCGCCAGGGCGGCAATCTGGTCCGCGATCGTTGCAGGCTCCGCCCTGCTCCTCTGGTTCGTCGTCTTCCCGTGGGTCGAAGGGCTGCTGCCCGCGGAGTTCTGACGTTCCACACGGACGTTCAGGATCGGCCGATTTTCGCGGGCGCGAAGCACCCTGCCCGATAGATTGCCCCAATGCCACGCGTGCTGATCATCGACAACTACGACTCCTTCACGTACAACCTCGTCCAAGAGTTCGGCGAGCTTGGTGCCGACCTGTCGGTGATCCGCAACGACGAGGCGACGCTCGAGGACCTCGACGACGTCCACCCCGACGGGCTGGTTGTCTCACCCGGGCCGTGCACCCCGTCCGAGGCCGGCATCTCGAAGGAAGCCATCTCGCACTTCGCGGGACGTGTGCCGATCCTCGGTGTCTGCCTGGGCCACCAGTGCATCGGCGAGGTCTTCGGTGGCAGGGTCGTCCGCGCTGCAGAGGTCGTGCACGGCAAGACGTCGCAGATCTATCACAGGCGAGAGGGGATCTTTGCCGGCCTCGAGATTCCGATCGAGGCCACTCGCTACCACAGCCTCGTAGTCGACCGAACCTCGCTTCCCGAGGAGCTGAAGGTCACGGCAGAGACCGGCGACGAGGTGGTGATGGGCATCCGGCACAGGACCCTTGCCGTGGAGGGCGTCCAGTTCCATCCGGAGTCGATTCTCACGTCGTCGGGAATGACGATGCTCGGGAACTTCCTGGGAAGCCTCTGAGGGAAGCTCCTCCGGAGGCCCGCGCTTGGCGCGTCAGGGACCGGTCGTCGTCGTCGACGTGGGTGCTGCCTCGCCTATGAAGATCGTGACGATGGTGTCCTTCTTCACCTGCGTGGCACCCGCGGGATCCTGCTGGCAGACGGTGCCGGTGACGCACGTCGGGTCGGTGCTCGGGAACGGTTGCGCTCTCACGCGGAGGCCGGCATCACGGAGGTCGTTGGTGGCGACCA
>QWHP01000117.1 GCA_021404985.1 Actinobacteria bacterium ATB1 | reverse complement strand
GCGGCTTGCCGTCGACGTATGCCCGGTAGTCCCCGTCGAGGTCGAACGGAGTCCAAGCTTCACCCGTCCTCTCAGCCCGAACCTCGAGATAGGAGTCGAAGAGATCCTTCCATGCGGCGGCGTGAACTCGCGCCGTGTCGGTTATGACGCCGTCGAGGTCGAAGACAAAGGCATCTATCCCCTCGAAGCGTGGGTCGCCGGGCATCTCAGGCCTTCTCAGCGAGAGTGACTTGCGCAGCCGCGAGCCGGGCTGCCGGCACCCTGAAGGGCGAACAGCTCACGTAGTCGAGGCCGGCCGCGTGACAGAAGGCGATCGAGTCAGGGTCACCCCCATGCTCACCACAGAGACCGAGTGCCAGGTCCGGTCGCACTGAGCGACCGCGTTCGACGGCTATCTCGATGAGCGCACCGACGCCGTCGACGTCGAGGGTCTCGAAGGGGTCGAAGCGAAGCACCCCCTTCTCGATGTAGTCCGCGAGGTAGTGACCCTCCGCGTCGTCCCGGCTGAACGCCCACGTCATCTGGGTGAGGTCGTTCGTACCGAAGCTGAAGAACTCCGCCTCCTCGGCGATCCGGTCTGCGACCAGAGCCGCCCGCGGCACCTCGATCATCGTCCCTATGCCGACGTCCATCTCGACCTCGCCGTGGGAGAGGGTGGTCCGCCAGGTGTCCTCGAGCCGGCGCCTGAGGAGCGCGAGCTCCGCAGCGTCGGCGACGAGGGGCACCATGATCTCGACCTTCGGTCGGCCGCCATCCGCGACACGCTGAAGTACGGCCTCCGCCACGGCCTCAACCTGCATCTCGTAGAGGTCCGGATGCACGACACCGAGCCTGCAACCCCGGAAGCCGAGCATCGGGTTCTCCTCGTGCAGGTTGCGCACGATCGGCAAGTCGTGCAGTTCCTCGGCGGTCGCGTCACCGGTGGCCTCGCGAACGACGAGCTCTTCCAGGGATGGCAGGAACTCGTGCAGGGGTGGGTCGAGGAGCCTGATTGTGACGGGAAGCCCGTCCATCGCCTCGAGGATCTCGACGAAGTCATTCCTCTGCTGATCGCGGATCTCGGCAAGGGCGGAAGTCGCCTCCTGGGTTCCCGTCGACATGATGTACCGGCGCAACGCCGGCAACCTGTCGCCGAGGAACATGTGCTCCGTTCTGCACAGCCCCACGCCCATCGCCCCGAAGTCCCGGGCCCTCCTGCAGTCCACTCCGGAGTCGGCGTTGGCGCGCACCACCAAACGTGCCCTCCTGTCCGCCCACACGAGGAGCTCGCCGAACTGCGCCTCACCCTCGGGGACGACAACAGGCACCTCTCCGATCGCGACCTGTCCGATGGTGCCGTCGATGGAGATGACGTCGCCCTCCCTGACCGTCACACCGTCGACCCTGAACTCTCGGGCGCGGTCGTCTATCTCGATCTCGGCACCGCACACGGCCGGAAGGCCCATGCTCTTCGCGACGATCGCTGCATGGGAAAGGTTGCCTCCCTGGGCCGTGAGGATGCCCTGTGAGACTGCCATCCCCTTTAGATCCTCCGGGCTCGTCATCTCCCGCACCAGAATGATCCGCTCTCCCCCGCGCCCGCGCTCCGCGGCCTCGTCCGTGTCGAAGAGCGCTATCCCGGTCGCTGCACCCGGGGAAGCCGCCACTCCCTTCGCGATCACCTCGTAGTCCGCGTCGGGGTCGAAACGAGGGTGGAGGAGGAGCTCGATCTGCTCGGGTGTTACACGGAGGAGAGCCTCCTCCTCGGAGATGCGTCCCTCGTGGACCAGGTCCTGCGCGATCCGGACCGCTGCGAGAGCCGTTCGCTTGGCCCTGCGCACCTGAAGAAGCCAGAGCCGTCCGTCCTCGATGGTGAACTCGAGGTCACATGCGTCGCCTTCGTGCTCTTCGAGAAGCCTCATGGCGTCTCGAAGACGACCCGCCTGTTCGGGAAACGCAGCGCCGAAGGCAGCACCGTCTTCGGTCCGGCGTATCCCGGCGACGACGTCCTCACCCTGCGCGTTGGGCAGGAAGTCGATGAGCGGGTCGCGCTCACCGGTGTTGGGGTTCCGGGTGAACGCCACACCGGTTCCCGAGCCCGGACCGCGATTCCCGAAGACCATCGCCTGCACGTTGACGGCGGTTCCGAGGTCGTCGGGGATGTCGTTCAGCGCCCGATATTCCCGCGCCGGTCTGCCCTCCCAGGACCTGAAGACGGCCTCGATCGCGGTCCGGAGCTGCAACTCGGGATCATCCGGGAACGGCTCGCCGGCCTGCTCCTCGTAGATGGACAGGAAGTCCTCGACGACCGCATAGAGGGCGACCGTGTCGAGGTCGGAGTCGCTCCCCACCACTGCGTCACTACGCGCCTCGTATAGCCGGGACTCGAAACGGTTCCCGTCGAGGCCCCGCGCGGTCGTCGCGAACATCTGTACGAAGCGGCGGTACGAGTCGAGGGCGAACCGCCGGTCGCCGGTGACTGCTGCGAGTCCTTCCACGGTGGCGCCGTTGAGTCCGAGGTCGAGGATCGTGTCCATCATCCCCGGCATCGAGATCGGCGAACCGGATCGCACCGAGACGAGCAGTGGGTCTCCGGGATCGCCGAAGCGCCTGCCCGTTCGGGACTCGAGGCCGCGCACGTGGGAGAGGACCTCCTCCCAGAGCCCCTCCGGGAACGACCCCGTCTCGAGATAGTGGTTGCACGCCTCCGTCGTCACGGTAAAGCCCGGTGGGACCGGCAGCCCGAGACGGGTCATCTCGGCGAGGTTCGCGCCCTTGCCCCCGAGAAGCCCCTTCAGGTCGCGGTTGCCCTCTTCGAAGTCGTAAACCCAGGTCACTACGTCACTCCAAGCAATCGACTCGTGGGTGCGTCGGCCCCACGTTACAGACCTGATATCGGCTGCGTCGTGCATCACAGGAGTCCCCGGTCCTGCTGGGGTATTTCGAGCGGTTCGGGACCCCTCGGGACTTTCGGCCCTCAGATCCTCGTGTGCGCGAGTGCGATAGTGGACGGGCTACGTTCGATAACGGTCGTTATGCGGCGACCTCACACGCGAGTACGGGGGATGCAATGGCAGACCTGACCATCGACTGGGACTACGCAGCACGGGTGAGTGAGGGCAAGCTCGACCTCGACTGGTTGCACTCCTGGAACCACGAAGTGGGCGAGGAGATCAAGCCGTCCCGAATCGGACTGACGATGAAGGACATCGCGGTCGGGCGCTATGGCGACATCCCCGAGGAAGCACCGATGAGGACGATGGCCCCCCGTGGCGGGGAGCGCGAGGCCGTCATGCCCGACATGGGCTACACGCTGAACAAGCGTGCCGATGTCTGGGCCGAGAACGTCATGGACCTCTACGAGGAGGCCGTCAGCCGGCAGTGGTCCGCCACCCGTGACATCGAGTGGTCGGAGATCCCCGACATCGACCCCGACCTCGAACACGCCCTCTGCCAGGTGTGCACGGTCCTCTCCGAGGTTGAGATGATCGCCTCGGACTTCCCAGCCAAGTGGATGTGGCAGATCAACCACGACTACGTCGAGGCGAAGATGTTCCTCGCCACCCAGATCATGGACGAGTCGCGCCACACCGAGGTCTTCCGCAAGCGTGCCCTCGCGAAAGGCGCGGGACTCGGCCGGTCGAGGGCGGCGACCGAGGAGTTCCTCAAGTTGATCCTCGACGCCGACAACTACTCGGAGGGCTCAGCCCTCATGCATCTCCTCGGCGAGGGCATCGTCCTGTCGCTGTTTCGTGCCGGCGAGCTGCTCTCGCCCAGCCCCGTGGAGAAGAAGATCTTCCGTCTCTGTATGCAGGACGAGGCACGCCACGTCGCGTACGGCACCATGCACCTGCGCTACGCGCTGGCCAACGACCCCGACAGGGAAGGCGAGTACCACGAGTACCTCGACAAAGGCGAACGCATCCTCGCCGCGCTCTTCACGATCCCCGAGGTCGTGGAGCCGCTCATGATCCTCGCCGCCGGTGGCGAGGAGGAGGCCGCAGCACTCGGGGGTCAGGCCGCTGACATGCTCCAGATGCGTGTCATCGAGGAGTACCTGCAGCGCTGTGACCGCGCCGGGATCGATCGGCGCTCCCGCATCCAGATCCCGGGCATCATCGGCGGCTACGACCCCGCCGAGCACGGTGTCACGAGCGAAGCCGCCATGGCGCAAGCGACGAACTGAGGGAGTGTTGTCATGCCTGAATTCCCCTCCGGCGAGTGGTTCGACGCCCTCGCCGCCCAAGCGAACGACAAGGCCGACGACCTCGCCGAGTTCGGTTTCTCGAACATCCGGCTGGCATGCAGGATCAACGGCCTTCCCGACGGGGACCGCTACTTCGGCCTGCGCGTGGAAGGCTACGACGTCATCAGCGACGGCGAGATCGACCCGGCCTCCTGGGGTGCGGACTGTACGCTCGAGGGCCCGGCCCAGGTCTGGTTCGAGATGGTGTCCAACATCAGGGAGAACGGGGGCGCCGACCTGTCGCACACCCTCAACGCCCTGAGCCTGCCCGAGATCCCGCTGCGGATCGTGTCCGACGACCCGATGGGACGTGACCTCTTCTTCCGCTACAACCAGACTCTCCAAGAGGTCTTCGACCTCGCTGCGGAGGTCCCCACCGAGATGCCCGTGACCACGCGACCGAACTCGTGAAATTCACCGGGGGGTGACAGAACATGAGCCTCATGGTCCTGCCGGAGTGCATCGGCTGTGGCGCGTGCGAGTTCGCGTGCCCGCGGGGCGCCATCAGCCAAGGGACGGACTTCCGCGTCGCCTACCTGGTGGATCCCCTCCTTTGCAACGACTGTGGTGACTGCCTCCCGGTCTGCCCGGTCGACGTGCTCGTCGAGGATCCCGACTGGGCAGTGTGCTTCGCGCGCGGGTGCCCGCTCTCGAGCTCACGTTTCGAGGGCTGGGACTGCACCCGCGGTGAGCAGTACTGCCCTACGTGCAGCACGATGCTCTGGCGTTCACCGGACGGCGACGAGTGGCGTTGCCCGCGCTGTGACGACAGCCGCAAGGTGAGTTGCCCCAAGGTCCGCAAGGCCGAGGCGACGACACGCTGACTTGCTGCCCGTGCCATTCGCCGCCGTCTCGAGATTCAAGTCGGGAGGTCGTCGGCACGGGGGACCGGGAAAAAGCGGTGGTGATGAGCGCCCGTGAGCTCGTACACGCCGATTCCCACGCGGCCGTCAGACGTCCTGACCTCCATCTGGTTCTGGCCACCGCCCAAGGGTCCGTACGGGGCACTCCAGCGTCCCTCGCCGTCGATACGGACCTGCTTGCCACCCGCCAACGTGATGTCCACACTCCCGCGCAGGCCCGCCACGCCTTCCCCATCCCTGCCGTAGTCCGCCGCCTTCCCATCGGAGTCGATCCACTCGAGGTCGTGGCGGAAGTCGACGACGGGAATCGGGTCGCCACCGCCGGCCGGCGCGAAGCAGCCGTCCGTGTAGATCCGGGCACCGTTGGCAAGCTCCCAGCACCACACGCCGAACATGCCGTCGGGCAACTGGATGGCCAGCCACATCCAGAAGGGACAGCGCCGGTGATCGCGTATCCCCCAAGAGTGGTCCCTCTGACCCCACCAACCGTCGACCTCATAGGAGTCGCCCGCAAGCGAGTACCACCCGTCGTAGTCGCCCGACTGGATCATGTGCGCCTGGTCCCAGATGAGTTCGTGCCCGGCCTTCATGGTTCCCCTGCGGAGGCCGTAGGCCCTCGTTCGCGCCCGAAACGTGAGGTCGAGGCCCACGTGGGAGGACGACCCGTCGGCATCGACCCGCAAGCGCACCTCGCGGTAGGGCTCGACGATCTCGATCCGGACTGGCCCGGCCACGGGCGTGTGCGGGTCACCATCGTAGGGGCGGGTGTGGAGTGCGAACACGTGCCTTCCCCCGATTGTCCCCATCTGGAAGGAATCCAGGATCCCCCGACGGGGGTAGGTCGCCATCGTGAGGACGACGACGTCTCCCGGCTTGTCCCGCCTGTGGAGCACGAAGAAGTAGCTCTCGCGCCAGTGCTCGTGGAAGGTCGCCACATTGGGGAACGGCTCGGGTATCTGGTGGACGAGGTGCTCGTCGAAGTCGGTCAGCTTCGGCATGTCCCTCCGTTCACTCGACGAGTCCGAAGGAGTCGAGATCCTCGATCTGCGCCGCGTGGCGCTCGGCCATGACGCAGAACATCTCGTCCCCCCGCTCGTCCCGACCCACGAGTTGGGATGCGACGACTGCCATGTGCAGGCCCGCGAAGGCATTCAGGCGGTAGACGAGCCAGGCCTCGTCACGGTCGAGGTGTATGCCACGGGCCGCCATCGCGTCGAGGTAGACGTCGAAGAGGTCCTCCTCGTGCTTCCGTCTGTTCTCGACGTCGAGTCCGGCACCGAGGAAGTAGGCGACGTCGCTCAGGCCCGGCCCGACCGCCACGGTCTGCCAGTCGACGACGGCCAGGGGATAGCCGCCATCCTCGGTTCCGAAGAGCATGTTGTCCAGCCTGTAGTCGCCGTGGAGGAGGGTGAACGGCTCCCTGTCGGCACTGAGCCACCGCTGCACCGACGGGGTGAACCGCTGCGCTGCTTCGAGGACAGTGGCCTCGAGACGCGCGGAGTAGCGATCGAGGAACCCGGGGACCAAGGCCGTGTAGACACCGGCGAGTGCGGCTCCGCCGCCTGCACTCCGCTCGATCAACCAGTCGTGACCTGTCGGGGCCATCGCCCCCCATACGGGTGCGTGGAGACCGGCGAGCTCCTCGACGGCGAGCGCCGCCTCGTCGGGAGTGCAGCCCGCCAGTTGGTCACCCTGGCGTGCAGGGGCGAGATCCTCGAGGATGAGGACGAACTCTCCGGAGCCCGTGTCGATCTCGGCTGAGTGGCAGAGCGGGACCGTGATGTCCACCAGTCCCGCGAGGTGGCGGTAGAAGCCGACCTCGCGCACATACGTGCCCGTCAGGAGGCCCGCCTTTCGGCTCGTCGGGTCCGTCGAGGCGAACTTGCCTATGACAGAACGCGGGAGGCCACAGTCTGGAGCGCCGCCGGGATCCGGGAGTCCCTCCCACGTCAGCGTGAACCGGACGTTCTCGCCGACTTTGCCGGTACCGATGGTTTCCGCCGAGAAACGCTCGAGCCGGACACCGGGAGGAACAATCCCCGCCTCGCGCAGAGCGCGATCCAGCCAGGCGACTTCCACCTGGTCCGCCGACCCTACGACCCCGCTCATCCGCCAGAGCCTAACCGTGGCCCTGTCTGCACCCCAATGCCCCGCATCTGTAACCTGCGCCTGTCCACCGACCCGGAGTTCTCATGGCCTTCAGAAAGCGCATCTACGACGTCAAGGGGTTCGTCTCGGACGCTGCTGCCCTGATGCCGAGACTGGCCGAGATCAAGGCGATCCAGTCCGGGTCCTCGATCGAACCTGCCCTCCGCGAAGAGATCATGGTTACGGTCGCACGGGCGAACGAATGCCGGTACTGCATCTTCGCTCACGAGACGGCCGCACGCGAGGTGGGTGTGACCGAGCACACTCTGGGGTCGCTGGCAGGGGGCCGGCTCGAGAGCGCCGATCCCGAGCGGGGCAGCGGTCTGTCGTTGGCCTATGCACGCGCCCTGGCAGAATCCCGCTTCGGCCCCGTGGATCCCGCTCTCGAAGCCGAGATCGTGGCTGTTCACGGCGACGATCACCGCAGGCTAGTCGAGACCACAGCGCGTGTGATGTCGGTTATGAACCTCGCAGGCAACACTGTGGACGCACTCCTGTCGAGGCTCGGCGGCGAACCTGCCCCCGACAGCCGGCTCTGCGACGAGCTCGCGCTCACGGTGCTGTGGCTCGGTGGCGCCGCGCTCACGTCCCTGAACCTCATGCGGGCACGCCACGAGGGTCCTCTGTCGCTGCTCGGCGCGTTTCTCGCCTTCTCGTCGGGCCTCGAATCTACCGGCCTCCCGGTCCCGGCTGCTCGTGAGACCTGAGACCGCCGCCGCCGATACCGTGGACCACCTCGCCCGCAGCCCGGGCGGGACTACCGGGCAACGTTGCGAAGTTCCCGGCATCCGGGTCCACGAACATCGGATCGGCGATCAGGTTCCCGGATCCGAACCCCGCGTCCTCGAATCCGGTGAGGTCGCCTATCAGATAGGTCTCGTCGCCGACGTCGAAGAGCTTGTCCTCGGGGGCCGCCGAGAAGATCGTGTTGCGCACGGACAGGTGTGCCCCGGCGGGTACGAAGAAACCGCCTACAGAGTTGTCGTCAAAGATCGAGTTCACGATCTCGACCTCGACCGGGGCACGTCGGTCGTAGGACCAGCCGCCCACATATCCGCTGCCTTCGGGATCGTGGTGCGCCACGAGACAGTTCAGATAGAGATAGGTGCCCTCACCGTCACCGACCAGGGCAGCGTCGGCACCGGATCCGTCGACGACCACCTCGATGACCTCGCCACCGTGCCAGAGCTTGACGGCGTTGCGTGCGACGTCCGTGACGCGGGCACCGTAGACGACGACGTCGCCGGCTTTGAGGTCGATTCCGTCCGCAGCCGCACCCGACACGGCCACGTCGACCAATACGACCTGCCTGCCGCTCTCCACTGCGATGTTGTCGGCCCCGCTCCCCTCGACCGCGTTCCGTCCCACCACCCTGGTTCGCTCCACCCACCAGTGATCGCATGGGCCGAAGTTGCACGAGATCCCCTGGTCCATACCCTGGACAGCCACGTCGAGAAGGAGCACACCGTCATGTGCGACGGGTCCGTCGGGGCCACCGTCGCCCAGGGCGAGGATCCCCTCCCTCAGATCTCCCACGGGATCGACTACCCTCACCGACTCCAGGGTCGCCCTGCGCTGCGTCTCACCGCCCCGACCCCCGAGTATCACCCCCGTCCTGAATCCGCGCATCGTGAAGCCTTCGACGACCGTGTCGTCCCCCGTGAAGACGAGGCCGTAGCCCTGACCGGATGCCGCCTCGATCACCACCTCGCCGTCATCCGCCCGTAGGCAGACGTTGTCGGTCTCCCAGCGAAGCGCATCGGACGCGTCGGCGTTCTCGACATAGGTGCCGGGCGCGACGAGCACGGTCGTGCCCGGCTCGGCTTCATCGAGGGCCGCGCCGATGCTGTCTCCCGCATCGACTTCGACGACGGTTGCGTTGTCGGCGCATGCCTCGTCGGCGGGGCGAGCGAATGCCTCGAGGTCGAGGTCGACACGTGCGGGGGGAAGTGCGCGCGGGCCCTCCCCCGCCGGAGCGGCTGCAGGCAACTCGGAAGCACCCGCTCGACTCGACGACGTATGAGGGGACTCACCCCGATCGCTCGCCCCGTCCGGTTGCGGCGAGCTGCACGCGGCGAGAAGCGCGATCTGAACCACCAACGCCAGCAGCGCGGCGAGTGGGGCCATCCGGGGATCGCCCCGCCGGTCTCTCCGTGCAGGACTCACTCGTCTACCTCCACCGCCGGCTCCTACCCTTCGACCGTAGTCCCCGGACGGATCGCGGGGACGACAGGTGGGCGGGAACTACCGACGACCTGGAGAAGCAAGCCGATCGGGGGAGATCGATGGAAGGCAACAACGCCGGAACCCCTGCGAAACCCCGGATCGCCATCATCGGGGCCGGGATGGCGGGGATCCTGAGCGCGATCAGGCTCGGGGACGCCGGGTTGGACGACTTCGTCCTCTACGAGAAAGCGGATCGTGTGGGGGGGACGTGGCGGGAGAACAGGTACCCGGGTGTCGGGTGCGACGTTCCCTCACATCTGTACAGCTACTCGTTCGCCCCGAACCCGGAGTGGAGCCACTACTTCTCTCCCGGCCACGAGATCCAGGCGTACTTCGAGGACGTGTCGGCGCGCCACGGCGTCGACGCCCGGGTCCGCTTCGGCACCGAGGTCACGCGCCTCGCCTTCGAGGAGGGCTACTGGAACCTCGAGGCTTCCGGGGGCGTCCGCGACCGAGCCGACGTCGTGATCGCGGCAACGGGCGTGCTCCATCACCCTTCCTATCCGGACATCGAGGGCCTCGACTCCTTCGGCGGAGAGATGTTCCACACCGCGCGCTGGGATTCGAGCGTCGACTTGGAGGGCAAGCGGGTCGGGATCATCGGTACCGGATCGTCAGCCGTGCAGATCGTGTCGGCGATCGTCGACACCGCCGGTGAGCTCGCCCTCTTCCAGAGAACGCCCCAGTGGATCCTCGGCCTCGAGAACCCGGCGTACTCCGAGGAGGACAAGGAGCGCTTTCGCGCCGACCCCGACCTGATGCGGGGTCTGCACGAGAGCCTCTCGCAGACCTTCGCCGACAACTTCGCGAACGCCGTCGTCGACGCAGACTCCACCCAGCTCAAGCTGATCGAGCAGCTCTGTCTCGTGAACCTCGAGACCAACGTCACGGACCCCGAGCTGCGCGAGAGGCTGCGCCCGGACTACAGGGCGGCTTGCAAGCGGCTCGTGATCTCACCGGACTTCTACAGCGCCATCCAGAGGCCGAACGCCCGCCTCGTCACCGAGGGGATCGATCGCATCGAAGCGGCAGGCATCCGCACCCGGGACGGCGTTCTGCACAAGGTCGACGTGATCGTCCTCGCAACCGGCTTCAGGGTGGACCGCTTCATGCGTCCGATCGAGGTGACCGGACGAAACGGTGTCCGCCTCGAAGATGCATGGGCGAAGCGGCCGACAGCGTACCTGTCGATCTCGATCCCGGACTTCCCGAACCTCTTCATGCTGAACGGCCCGAACGGGCCGGTCGGGAACTTCTCCCTCATCGAGGTGGCGGAGCTGCAGTTCTCGTACATCCTGCGTCTCGTCGACGAGATCGTGCAGGGACGCTGCCGCGAGATATGCGCGACACCGGAGGCGACCGAGCGCTTCGACGCCGACAGGATCGAGGCTGCGAGTCGCACGGTGTGGGCCACGGGTTGCAGGAGCTGGTACCTGGACGGCGACGGTGTACCCGCCGTTTGGCCCTGGAGTTTCGACCGGTTCCGGGAGGAGATGTCGCGTCCCGACTTGGAGGACTACGAGCGGGTGTGACGGCCGAACTGCGCAGACCCCGTGCCGTGACCCAGACGCGGCTTCCCCAGGACGACGTCGTCGTGCTCGGGAATAGGATCCGCTATGTGGACACCGGCGCCGCGGACACGTCCGGGGTTCGGGAGCCTCTCGTGATCATCCCGGGTCACACTGCGCGCATCGAGGGCTTCGACGATCTCGTCCCGCTTCTGTCCGATCACAGGCGCGTCCTCGTGCTCGATCTTCCCGGAAGCGGGTACTCGGACAAGCCGGACCGCAAGTACACGTTGGAGCTCTACGAGGACACCGTGATGGGGTTCCTCGATGCTCTGGGGGTGGACCGGGCGATACCTGTGGGGGGCAGTCTCGGTGGCAACCTCGTGCTCAGACTCGGACATCTTCACCCGGAGAGGTTCCCGAAGCTGGTCCTCTGGGCGCCGGGCAGCGCGTGGAAGGCGAAGCCGATCCTGGCGCAGTTGAGCCGCGGCCTCGGCGGCCGCCTCCTCTTCTGGCCGACCGTGGCCGTACAGTCGCGCTTCTGGTACAGCCCGGAATTCCCGGGAAGGCGGGCGGCCCTCGACGAGACCTTCGCCTACTACCGAGAGATCATGTGCCCGGGATTCGTGCGGATGTACTGGGGCATCGCAGCGGACCAGCTCGCATCGAGCCTGTTCGACATCGCTCCGTACATCCGCCAGCCGGCTCTCCTCATGTGGGGGGACCAGGACAACGGCGCAGGCATGGCCGAAGGTGTCGCGCGTCTGGCGAGCCTACTCCCGGACTGCGAGTTCGTCGCGTTCGAAGGTGCGCGCCACTCGCTCGAGACCGAGATCCCCCGGGATCTGGCCGCCGCGATCAACGCCTACCTCGCCTGACGGCGAGTCCCAAGCCCACCTGGGCGGATCCGGACACCAATACCGTGCCTCAATCCACCCACCTCACGCACACGTCACGCACACAACCACCTGGGCGGATCCAGACACCACATACGTGACCCAATCCACCCACGTGGCGGGTCACTGGCCTTCCACGTGGCGGGTCACTGGCCTTCCACGTGGCGGGTCACTGGCCTTCCACGTGGCGGGTCACTGGCCTTCGCGGTAGTCGGTTACGGTCGTGTCGTACTCGTCGAGCGCCGCCCTGAACTGGTCGAGCGTCTTGTTGAACTGATCCGCCAGGCTGTTGTATGTGTTGGCATCTCCGGTTGCCGCCACCATCTTGTTGGCGAGGTCGAGGAGGGCTGCCGCCGTTGCCGTGACCTGACCGGGAGTCGTGTCCTCGAGCCCGGCCGTGAGGTCCTTCATCTCGGCAACGGCCTGGGACATCCCCTGGGTCTGCGCGGCCGTGGCCGCGGGGATCTGGCCGGGGTTGGTGTTGATCAGGCTGTTGATGGTGTCGAGGAACGCCGATGCCGAATCGACGAAGGCCGTTGCGGACGCGTCGAATGCCTCGACGAAGTCGGCGATGGCTGCAGTCTTGCGATCCTCGACCGTGGTCTTGACGTAGCTGAGGAGGTCGGCCCAACCGTCGTCGAGCTTCTTCAGCTTGGCCGCGTCCGAGCCCTCCACGGAGGAGAGACCGTTCCAGTCCTCGGCGACTCCGTTGAACGCTTTCGAAGTCTCCGAAAGGCTTCTGGTTGCATCTTCGATCCCGGTGATGTTCGGTTCGAGATCCTCCGTCCCGACGAACTCTTCGAGACCGGCCTGCAGGACCCCGAGGTCCTCGGTGATCGTCGCGGCGTCGTTGACGAGCTTCCCGGCGAGATCCTCCTCCTCGCCCGAGAGCTTCTCGGACGCATCGTCCATCTCGGATGCCGCCGATTCGATCTTGCCGAGCAGTTCGCCGGTCTTGTCCACCGTCTCGCCCCAGTCGAGCTCGGTGTCGACGCTCGCCGCCGCAAACTCGTTGTAGGCGTTTGCGAAGTCCGCTTCCGCCGATGCGAAGTCCTCGCGAGCGGCAGCGGCGTCGCGGTTGGTCTTGACGATCCATGCCACGGCACCAAGTGCGACCAGGACCACGACGCCGACGAGGATCAGCGTGACGATGAGGCCGGTCCTCTTCTTCTTCCCGGGTTGCGGGGGCGTCGGAGCAGGCGGGTACGGCATGGCGCCGGCCGTGGTGTCCGGCATCGGCTGTCCCGGCTGCTGTGGTTGCGCGGGCTGTACGGGCTGTGTCGGTGCTCCCGATTGGACGGGCGGCATCGGCGCGGTGGGCGGGGTCTGACCGGCCTGGGTGTACGGGTCGCCTGAGGGAACTCCCGCACCGGGCTGAGACGGGTCTGGGGGAACACCGGTGTCGGTCACAGGATGCCTCTCTGGATGTGGGTTCACGGGACAGGGCACCAGGATATCGACTGCGATGGAGTCGCCCGCGACTTGACACATGCCTATATCGGAATATGATGTCGGGATGGCACGTGCAGCCACAACAGCCGACGTCTTCAACGCAGTCGCCGAGCGTCGACGGCGCGAGATCCTCGAGTACCTCGATTCCGGGGAGGCAACGGTCGGCGACATCGTGGACCGCCTCGACATCGCCCAACCTCAGGTCTCCAAGCATCTCAGAGTCCTCCGCGAGGTGGAGCTCGTCAGATCCCGGAGTGCCGGGCGCCACAAGCTCTACCGGCTGAACCCCGAGGCCCTGCGCCCCGTCCTCGAGTGGACGGCTCGATTCGAACAGCTCTGGAACGAACGGTACGACCGTCTCGATGCCTACCTGGACGATCTCCAAGAGGAGGAACGCGAATGACGACCAGACTCGGATCCGCCACGGTGACCCTGCCCTCTGACACAGAGATCCTGATCTCACGGAGCTTCGAGGCGCCCCGTGAGCTCGTGTGGGCAGCCCTCACGCAACCACGCCACCTCATGCGATGGTGGGGCCCGGACTGGTGCCCCCTCGTGTCGTGCGATGTCGACCTCCGGCCGGGTGGTACCTGGCGGTACGTCTCTCTCGACACCGACGGGAACGAGCTCGCCTGGCATGGTACCTATCGCGAGGTGGAACCCCCGCTGCGCATCGTCACGACCGAGGTGTTCGAGGGCTTCCCCGACGCGGAGTCGCTCAACACGATGACTCTCATCCACGCCGAGGGGGTCACCACGCTCAGGACCCTGGTCCTCC
>QWHP01000116.1 GCA_021404985.1 Actinobacteria bacterium ATB1 | reverse complement strand
GCGGCGCGCTTGCGCACCTTCTCCTCGATGAGCACCAGGGCGCGCGGCTCCAGACCGGCAGGCAGAACCGGATCCGCCTGCTCCCTCAAGCCCTCGCATGGGGAGCCGGCGAGAAGCAGGACCCGCTTCCCTGCGGCGGCATGGGCTCGCACGGACGTTTGGAAGGTCTCCACCTCGGCCTCGGGGCCCACGACGCATGCGGGCAGAAGCACCTCCGGCGCGCCCAGGACCCAGGTTCCCTCGCGGACGAAACTTGCACCGCTCCACTTGCGTGAGCTCGAGAAGGGAACCAGCACTGTGGTCTCCCATCCATCGGCATCCCCGTCGCCGGCCGGATAGGCCTCTCCGATCGCGGCCAGCGTCGGATTCGGGTTCGTCTCCACCGATGCAAGCGCCGCAAGGGCGTCCCGTATGCCCGAGGGGAGTCCTGCGTCCTCGCGCGCGCCCGGTATCTCCGTCCTGTCATGGACCATGCGGCCTTCCGTCAACGTCCCGGTCTTGTCCAGGCAGAGGACGTCGACGCGGGCGAGTGTCTCCACCGCGGGTAGCTCCTGTACCAGAGCGTTTCGCCGTCCGAGACGTATCACTGCAACGGCGAGAGCCATGGACGTGAGAAGCACCAGGCCTTGCGGAACCATTCCCTCGGTCCCCGCCACCGCCGAGACGATCCCCTCTGAGAGGCCGAAGTCGCCTCGGAAGACCTGGGACCAGAAGAGGAGCAGGCCGGTGGGGACGATGATCCAGGTGACGATCCGCAGGATGCGGTCGATCCCCACCTTGAGCTCCGACTTCGTCAGCGTGAACTGCCTGGCTTCCTCGGACAATCTGTGGGCATACGACTCGCCACCGATCCGGTCTGCCCGCACGAGTCCGCCGCCGCTTACCACGAAGCTGCCCGACATGACCTGATCTCCGCTGGACTTGTCGACTGGATCCGCCTCGCCGGTGAGCAACGACTCGTCTACCTGCATCCCGGCCGACCGCAGGACTGCACCGTCGACCGGGACCTGGTCCCCGGCCTCGAGGATCACGACGTCGTCCCGCACGATGTCCCCGGACGCGACCTCGGTGTCCCGACCGTCACGTCGAACACCGACACGGGGCGTGGCCAAGACCGTGAGCCGGTCGAGCGTCCGCTTAGCACGTAGTTCCTGCACCACGCCGATCACGACGTTGAAGATCATGACCATCCCGAAGAGCCCGTCCTTGGGGTCGCCGAACACCAGAACCAACACCAGCAGAGCCGTGATGATCGCGTTGAAGCGCGTCAGGACGTTCTCGCGCAGGATGCCGGCGACCGAACGTGAGGTCCGGATCTCGACCGCGTTGACCTCGCCACGGGCCTCGCGTTCGGCCACCTCCGCCGCCGTGAGGCCGGGATGCTGCCTGTCCTCCGAGTCGGGAGCCGCCACGGGGAGAGATCCTGCCAGAATTCCTTGGTGTCCCTTCGCGATACCAACCTCGCAAAGCTCTCCGGAGCGACATTCGACGTCCTCGTCGTGGGGGGCGGAATCAACGGAGCCGTTGCGGCGGCAGCGCTCGCAGCCCGGGGCGTTTCGGTCGCGGTGATCGACAAGGGTGACTTCGCAGGGTTCACATCCCAGGAGTCCTCGAACCTCGTCTGGGGCGGATTCAAGTACCTCGAGAACTACGAGATCGGGCTCGTCCGAAACCTCTGCCTCTCACGCAACCAGCTCATCCGGGCATACCCCTCGAACATCAAGGAGATCCGGTTTCTCGCCGCGCTCGACGAGGATTCTCCCTATTCGCCTGCCTTCGCCGTACTCGGTGCCGGCGCGTACTGGGCGATAGGAAACTTCGCCACGAGACCCCCGCGTCTGCTCAGCCGGGACCACATCGCTGACGAGGAGCCGGCGATCGACCTGCGAGAGGTACGGGGTGGAATCGAGTACTCCGACGCCTATCTCGTCGACAACGATGCCCGGTTCACGTTCGGATTCGTCCGGGGGGCCCTGAACTCCGGTGCCGTCGCGGCAAACTACGTCGAGCTTGCGTCGGCCGAGTTCTCCCCTCGGGGCCACTGGCGGCTGAGCTTGCGGGATCTCGATCGCGGACACGATCTCGAGGCAACCGCCAAGGTGCTGGTGAACGCGGCAGGTCCCTTCGTGGACGAGCTCAACGCACATGCTGGCGTGAGAACACGCCACAGGCTCGTGTTCAGCAAGGGAATCCACCTGGTCGTCCCCCGGATCGGGCGCCAGGAGCGCATCCTCGCCTTCTTCGACGACACCGGCCGGCTCTTCTACGTGATCCCGATGGGTCCGCGTTCGGTCATCGGCACGACGGACACGAGAGTAGAGGACCCGGTGACGCACGTGGACGAGACGGACCGCTCATTCCTGCTCGAGCAGGCGAACGCACGGCTCGCCTTGCGGGAACCCCTCACGAAGTCCGACATCATCTCGGAGCGCTGCGGCGTCAGACCCCTCGTCGTCGACTCGGACGTGAGTGACGTCGATGAGGCCGACTGGACTGCTCTGTCCCGTCGGCACGCCATCGAGGTCGACGAGGCGAGGAGCCATGTCTCGGTGTTCGGAGGCAAGCTCACCGACTGCGTCAACGTAGGGCGAGAAATCGTCGAGATCGTCGCCCATCTCGGGATCCCGATGGACGAATACAGGGCCGACTGGTACGGGGAGCCCCCCAGGGCAACCCGGGCGGAGTTCACACGCCGCAGCAGGCTGATGAAGCTCGACAGGCTCCGCAAGCGCGCCGCTTTCGAGACATTGACCGAGCGCCTGTGGCGACGGTACGGGCTGCGTGCCTTCGCCATGCTCGAGGCGATTCGTGACGACCCGGGAATGTCCGAAGAGGTCATCGAAGGCGCCGAGTACCTGCGCTGCGAGCTCTTCTACGCTGCCCAGACCGAGATGATCACTCGGCTCGAGGACTTCCTCAGGCGGCGTTCCAAGATCGCGATGGTGATGCCACAAGATGAGATCGCCGATGCCGAGGGGCTCCACGAGGCGTGCTCGATCCTCTTCGGGTCCGACGCGCAACGCCGCCACGACGAATACTTCAGGCATGGCAAGGCAGGCACAGGTCCCGCCCCTCCCGAGTCAGCCTGACTCGAGCAACGCTTCGATGCTGCGCTGGACTTCCGCGACGGGAGTGAGCTCGGCAAGAGCCGCTTCGAGGGCATTTGCCTCCCTTCGGACCGCTTCGAGCTCATCGGGGACGGCGATCGGTCTCGCTGCCGACGCCTCCTCCGCGATCGCGACGAGCGCACGCCCGGCGGCCTCCAACGCCTCGATGCGCGGTTCGACGAGGCTCAGGGCATAGGCGCGCGATGGCCCAGAGAGGGGAGCAGCGGAGACGAGTTGCTCCCTGACCTCGTCGCTCTCGACGATGAGGGTGCCGGCAAGCCTTGCCATCTCGTCGAGGACGACCGCGTCTGCCAGCCGACCGAGAGTTCTCGCCTGCTCGGCGTCGGAGATCACCGCGTCGATGCGAAGGGACCTCTTCTGGAGGTCGCGTCCCAGCGCGGTCGTGATCGCTGCTCTGCGGCGTCGCCTCCGCCTGTCGCCGGTCCCCGCCGCCGCGGCAGATCGTGCCCTGCGGCGCGAGGCCCGAACGGCGATCGCAAGGGCAACCAGCAACACCCCGAAGAGCACCCCGAGTACGAGGATTGCGACCGAGCCTGTCGACACGGCCCCATGCTAGGAGGGTGGATTCCGCTCCTCCGGCAAAGTATCGACGAACTTGACCGCCGCCCCCCGAATTGGTCGGGCAGTAGCATCCGCCCGCAGGTCCGGAGGGAATGCGAGGCCCGTGTACCCCAACGAACAAGCACGAGCGTGTCACCGCGCACTCCGCGTCGGAATCGTCTCGGGTCTTCTCTTCCTCCTGATGGCCGCCCTCGGGGGCCCGCACGACCCGGCGATGGCACAGGAGCCTCCGACGCCAGGACAGGGCGTCTCCGGACAACTCGTCGTGGGGAGCGATCCGGTCGAAGGGGTGACGATCGAGGTCGCCGGTACCTCCGGCGCCGACGTCGCCACCGTCGAGACCGACGACGAGGGCGCCTGGAGCGTCCCTCTCACATCTCCAGACACCTACGAGATCTCGATCGACGTCGACACGCTGCCCGACGGAGTCGCGCTGGCGGACCCGGAGAGGGACTCGCTCACCCTTCCCGTCCGCGAAGGCCAGAATCGCATCATCATCTTCCAGCTCACCGACGGCGAAGGGTCAGCCGAGGACGAGGAGGATGGCTTCGACTTCATCGGGTTGGACTTCAAGCGCCTCGCATCGCTGACCGTCGACGGGGTGAGGTTCGGGATCGTCATCGGCGTCATGGCAATGGGCCTGAGCCTGATATTCGGTGTCACCGGCCTCATCAACTTCGCGCATGGGGAGTTGGTGACCTTCGGCGCGATCATGGCGTGGCTGTTCAATGCCGGCTGGTTCCGCTTTCCTCTGCTCATCGCCGCGCTCTGCGCGCTGGTCCTCGCCGCCGTCCTCGGCGGGGGGCTCGAACTGGGCCTCGTCCGGCCACTGAGGAGGCGCCGCACGTCCAACATCGCCCTCATCGTCGTAACGATCGGCCTGAGCGAGTTCCTGAGGAGCTTCTACCAGGTGACCTTCGGGCCGCTGCCCAAGAGCTACCGCGACTACGCGATCCAGCGCGAGGCCGACCTCGGCCTCTTCGCCGTCACACCGAAGACACTCGGCATCATCGCGATAGGAGCGCTCGCCATCCTCCTCGTCGCCCTGGTGCTCCAGAGAACCCGCCTGGGCACGGCGATGCGGGCAGTCGCCGACAACAAGGATCTCGCCGCGGCCTCCGGGATAGACGTGCAGCGCGTGGTGCTCCACGTCTGGATTCTCGGAACCGTGCTCGCCGCACTCGGTGGGATCCTGCTGGGAGTGACGCAGAAGGTCGAGTACGACATGGGCTTCAAGGCGCTCCTCCTGATGTTCGCCGCGGTCGTCGTCGGGGGACTCGGCACTGCCTACGGTCCGCTCCTCGGTGCTCTGCTGCTCGGAATCGTCACACAGGTGAGTACCCTGTGGTTCCCGACGGAGTTCAAGTTCGTCTTCGCGCTCCTCGCCCTCATCCTCATGCTCGTCTTCCGCCCCCAGGGCATCCTCGGACGAAGGGAGCGAGTCGGCTGATGGACGCCGTGAACGTGCTTCTCGACGCACTTCGGACGAGCGTCGGCCCACAGGCCATCGTGTTCGCCCTCGCCGGTGTGGGACTCAACCTCCAGTTCGGCTACGCCGGGCTCTTGAACTTCGGCCAAGTCGCCTTCATGCTCGCCGGTGCCTACGGTGCGTCCATGACGGTCGACGCGGGCGGGCCCCTGTGGCTCGGGATCGTTCTCGGCATGCTCGCCGCGCTCGTCATCGCCATGCTCTTCGGCCTGCCCGCATTGCGCCTGCGAGCCGACTACCTCGCGATCGTCACGATCAGCGTCGGAGAGATCATCCGGCTCGTCGTGCGCTCCTCCACGTTCGAACCGATCACGAACGGCGTCTTCGGGTACCGCGACTTCGCCGGGTGGTTCTACGACATCAACCCGATACCCGGTGGCCGATACGGTTTCGGGGGATTCACCTTCTCCGAACGCCGGCTCTGGGTCATCGTGGTCGGCTGGGGACTCGTGGCCGTCGCGAGCCTTCTCGTCTTCTGGCTGATGCGAAGCCCGTGGGGGCGAGTGCTCGAGGGAGTCCGTGAGGACGAGGACGCAGTACGCAGCATGGGCAAGAACGTGTTCATGTACAAGCTCCAGGCACTCGCCATCGGCGGTGTCATGGCTGCCGTGGCCGGGTCGCTGCGTGCGATGGACACCGAGGCCGTCAGGCCCGACTTCTTCTTCACGATCATCACCTTCACCATCTACGCCGCCGTGATCCTCGGCGGGGCGGGAACGATCCTCGGCCCTGCACTCGGGGCGATGGCGCTCTGGTTCGTCGTCTCGTTCAGTGAGGGGATACTGCGACTGGGGATCGACTCCGGCGTGGTCGAGTTCCTATCCCTGGAGGATCTGGCCGCGATACGTTTCATGATCGTGGGACTCGTCCTCATCCTCCTGGTCGTCTTCAGGCCTCAGGGTCTCCTCGGCCGGCGCGAGGCAGGTCTGATCGATGACTGAGGTGCTGAACGCGATCCCCACCGTTCCCGGGGTTCCCAAGCCCGACCCGATCCTGGTGGTGGACGGCCTTCACCGTGCGTTCGGCGGCCTCGACGCGGTCGCCGTCGAGCACCTGGAGGTCCAGCGCGGATGCATAACCTCACTGATCGGCCCCAACGGGGCGGGCAAGACGACCTTCTTCAACTGTCTGACAGGCTTCGACCGCCCTCAGGGGGGCACGTGGTCGTTCGACGGGAAGCCGCTCCACGGTCGCTTCGCCTACCAGATCGCGCGCCGGGGGCTCGTTCGCACGTTTCAGCTGACGAAAGCGCTCGCCCGTCTGACGGTCACGGACAACATGCTCCTCGCAGCCCGGGACAACCCCGGTGAACGCCTCTACGCATCGTTGATTCCGGCCATCTGGCGCGACACCGAGGCCCGGAACCGCGACCGCGCGCGAGAGCTGCTCGACCGCTTCGAGCTCTCGCACATGGCCGGCGAGCTCGCCGGAACACTCTCCGGCGGCCAGCGCAAGCTCCTCGAGATGGCGCGGGCACTGATGACCGACCCATCGGCCATCCTCCTCGACGAGCCCATGGCGGGCGTGAATCCCCGCCTCGCCCAGTCGCTCGCTTCCCACATCCAGGAGCTGCGTGACAACGGCCTCACCGTGATCCTCATAGAGCACGACATGGACGTTGTCATGGGGATCAGCGACTGGGTGGTCTGCATGGCCGAAGGCCGTGTCATCTCGGAGGGCCCGCCGGCGACCGTCAGAGCGGACCCTGCCGTCATCGATGCCTACCTCGGCGCAAGGCACGCGCCGCAGGAGACATCGTCCAGACCGGACCCCGGCGAGCCCCTCGGAATCTGACATGGACACATCGCAAGCAGCCGAACCCCGCCACCTGCTCCTCGCCGATTCGGTCGTTGCCGGGTACGTGAAGGGCATCGACATCCTCCAGGGATGCCACCTCGAGGTCAAGCCGGGTGAGATCGTCGGGATCATCGGACCCAACGGCGCCGGGAAGTCGACTCTGCTCAAGGCAGTCTTCGGGCTCGTGCCGATCCGTAGGGGTGTCGTCATGTTCCGCGATCTCGACGTCACCGGACGGCCGGCGCACGAACTCGTTTCCCTCGGCATCGGATACGTCCCCCAACGCTCGAACGTCTTTGCCTCGCTCACCGTGGAGGAGAACCTCCGCATGGGCCTCTACCTCGACCCCCAACGCTGGAACGAGCGATTCGACTACGTGACCGAGCAGTTCACCATGCTCGGAGAACGCCGACGACAGAGGGCGGGCTCGCTCTCGGGGGGCGAACGTCAGGTGGTCGCCATGGCCCGCGCCCTCATGATGGACCCGGAGGTGCTCCTCCTGGACGAGCCCTCTGCCGGTCTCTCCCCTGCCATGCAGGACGAGGTCTTCGACCACATCACGCAGGTCAACGAAGAGGGCATCTCGGTACTCATGGTCGAGCAGAACGCACGTCGTTGCCTCGAGATCGTGACACACGGCTACGTCCTCGACCAAGGCTCGAATGCCTACGAGGGAACCGGCCGCGCACTGCTCGGGGACCCCAAGGTCACCGAGATGTACCTCGGGACGCTGGCGACGTAGGCCGCCTGGGGTGAAGGGATCCCCGATGATCCCTCCGCCCCAGGTGTCAAAGGGATGAACCGGCTGCGCTCACTCGGCCGCTGTCGTGGTCGTCGTCCCCTCGTCCTCGGATGCGGTCTCGCCGCCCTTCACGATCCGGATCTCCACACCAGGGATGTCCTCGGTCGTCCCTTCACTCGTGAACTGCCAGCCGTCGTAGTTCGCGATGCTCGGGTCGCCGGGCGGAACCAGGGCAAGCTCACCCGCCTTGCCCACGTATGCGATGTCTGTGCCGTTCTCGAGAAGTTGCTTGCACTCCGCGTACGTCGTGCACTCCTGACCGTCCTTGGTGACGTTCTCGACTTCCTTGATGA
>QWHP01000115.1 GCA_021404985.1 Actinobacteria bacterium ATB1 | reverse complement strand
GTGGCCGGGCCAACGATGCGCTCGTCGAGGAGGTGGCGTCGACGCTCGCCGATGAGTTCCCCGAGCAGGAGAGGTCCGTCAAGGCCGCTCTGCGCTCTCTCGAGAAGAAGTACGTCCGCAACCGCATCGTCACAGAAGGGGTCCGCATCGACGGCCGTGGGACCGCCGACCTCAGAGCACTGAGCTCGGAGGTCCATGTCGTTCCTCGGGCCCACGGGTCGGGTCTCTTCCAGCGTGGCGAAACGCAGGTTCTGAACATCTGCACCCTCGGAATGCTTCGCATGGCGCAGATGATCGACACGATCCATCCCGAGGACTCCAAGCGTTACATGCACAACTACAACATGCCGCCCTTCGCCACGGGCGAAACGGGCTTCATGCGCGGCCCGAAGCGGCGCGAGATCGGGCACGCTCGACGTCGATGGCCTCTGTCTGCGCATCGGTTCTCGCCCTGATGGATGCCGGTGTTCCGATCAAGGACGCCGTTGCCGGTATCGCCATGGGGCTCGTGCACGAGGGCGACAGCTTCGTCACGCTGACCGACATCCTCGGCGTCGAGGATGCCTACGGGGACATGGACTTCAAGGTCGCGGGGACGAAGGAGTTCGTCACTGCGCTGCAGCTCGACACGAAGATCCAGGGGCTCCCGTCGCAGGTGCTCGCGGGTGCGCTCGAACAGGCCCGGACCGCGCGGCTGGCGATCCTCGAGGTCATGCGAGATGCGATCCCCGAGCCTCGTGCCGAGGTGGCTCCCACGGCGCCGCGTATCCAGTCCGTGACGATCCCGGTCGACAAGATCGGCGACGTGATCGGCCCGAAGGGCAAGGTCATCCAGGAGATCCAGCGTGAGACGGGGGCCGAGATCGACGTCGACGAGGACGGCACTATTCGAGTGGGGGCGATCGACAACGAGTCCATGCAGGCCGCGATCGACTGGATCAGCCAGATCGCCAATCCGCCGGTCCCCGAGATAGGCCAGGAGTACGACGGCAAGGTCGTGAACATCACGGACTTCGGCGCCTTCGTGAACATCCTTCCGGGGCGCGACGGCCTTGTGCACATCTCCAAGCTCGGCACAGGTGGCCGCTTGAAGAGCGTCCGGGACGTCCTCGAGGTCGGGGACGAGATGAGAGTCAGAGTCGACGACATCGACGTGCAGGGGCGCGTGAACCTCTTTCCCCTGTCGGGACCGGAAGGCGCTGTTGCGTCGCCGGAGGAGATCGAGGCCCGCATCGAGCGGGAGAAGGGACAGCGCGGCGATCGTGGTGGGGACCGCGGCCGTGGTGGGGACCGCGGCCGTGGTGGGGACCGCGGCCGCGGCGGACGCGAGCGCAGCGATCGAGGTGACGGACGCGGACGCGAGCGCAGCGGCAGGAGCCGCAGTGACCGGGACCGTGACCGGGACCGTGATCGGGACCGTGATCGGGACCGTGATCGGGACCGTGACCGAGAGGGTTCCTCGCGTGGACAGGACCGCGGCCGGGGAGGTGACCGTGGCCGGGGCGGCGACCGCCGCCGGCGCGGGGGAGAGTCCCAAGGCGAGGGTGGCTCCGGTCGTCCCGACCGTGAGACGGTCTCCTTCGAGGACCGCTTCCAAGACGACATGTGAGCCGACTTCTCAGCGGATCGCTGTGGAGGATCCAGTCCGGTCGTCGGCTCGCTAGCCCCGAGCCGCGCGCAACAGGGCCGCGGTCTCGGGCAGTGTGGTGGTCCAGATCTGGGCCGTGACCTCAGCTTCGAGGACCGTGCGGAAGTCCGCACGACGGGCGAGCTGGAGCGTCTCCTTCACACGTCTGACAGCTCCGGAGGGGTACGAGGCCGCCGCCTCGGCGAGGTCGCGTGCGACGGCGAGGAGAAGCTCGTCGTCTACGCAGCGCCACACGAGGCCGACGCGTTCGGCTCCTTCGCCGTCCAACGTCTCGCCGAAGAGGGTCATCGCGGATGCCGCCTGCGGTCCGATCCTGTCCGTCAACATCGACGTGTTTCCGCCGCCGGGGTGAAGTCCTATTCGGAGGAACCCTGACATGAACTTCGCGGATCTGCTTGCGAGGGCGATGTCGGCCGCCAGTGCAAGGTTGAGTCCTGCCCCGACAGCGGCTCCGTTGACGGCAGCGATGGTGGGGACGCGGACCTCGCGCAGTGCGAGGAAGGGTGCGTAGATGCCGAGGTAGCCGCGCCGGCGTTCCTCGAGCCCGTCGGCGTCGTGGCCCTGTTCGGTCGCCTCGAGGAGGTTCCCGAGATTCCCGCCTGCACAGAACGCCGCTCCCTCACCGGTCACGATCATCGAGCGGACGTCGCTGTCGGCGTCGCACGTCCTGATCGTCTCGGCGAGCTGGGTTGCGAGGTCGGGGTCGAGTGCATTGCGCCGCTCCGGATCGTTCAGGGCGATTACGGCGACGCCGTCCTTCACTTGTGTCACGACTCTGCTCATCACACCTCCGTCGGGGCACAGTAGCGCGGACGCGCGTACGATCCCCTGATGATCAAGAGGGCAACACTCGACAACGGTATTCGGGTCGTGATCGAGAAGGTGCCGGGGGTCAGATCCGTCGCCTGCGGTGTCTGGGTCGACGTGGGCAGCCGGGATGAGGGCGACGGCGAGCGCGGGGCGAGCCACTTCCTCGAGCACCTTCTCTTCAAGGGGACCGAGCGTTGGTCCGCGCTCGACATCGCCCAGAGCCTCGACGCGGTGGGTGGCGAGTTCAACGCGTTCACCTCGAAGGAATACACGGTGTTCTACGTCAGGACGCTCGACGATGACATCGATCTGGGTCTCGACATCCTTTCCGACATCACGCAACTTCCCGCATTGCGAGCCGAGGACGTCGATGCCGAGCGCAACGTGGTCCTCGAGGAGATCCTCATGTACGAGGACTCGCCCGACGAGATCGTCCACGATCACTTCGCCGCCGCGATCATGCCCCTCCACCCGCTCGGCCTCCCCGTCCTCGGAACCAAGGAGTCGATCGGTGAGGTGCCGCGGGACCGCATCCGGCACTGGTTCGAGACCCGCTACACACCCGACCGCACCGTCCTCTCAGTCGCCGGAAACGTCGATCCAGGGGAGTTCCTCAGCCGTCTCGAGGTCCGGTGGGGTGCCGCGAGCGGGACAGCCCCCCCTCGCGAGATCCAGACGGTTGTCGGTTCAGCACCGGTCGCCGTCGACAACAGGGACACCGAACAGGCACACCTCGTACTGGGGGTCGAGGCGATCCCCCAGCGGGACGAACGCCGGCACGCCCTGGCGCTTGTCGCTCACGTGTTCGGCGGCGGGATGTCGTCCCGCCTCTTCCAGGAGATCCGCGAGAAGCGCGGTCTTGTCTACTCCGTCTACGCCTACCGTTCGCTCTTCGCAGAGACGGGATGGCTGGCGTCCTACGCGGGTACTGCCCCGGACCGGGTCACGGAGACGCTCGACGTCCTCACGGCCGAGTGGGACAAGCTCGGGCAGGGCATCACGGAGGACGAGCTGGCCTCAGCGAAGAGCCACGTCAAGGGTGGTCTGGCCCTCTCCCAGGAGGACACAGGAAACCGGATGACTCGGATCGGGCGGTCCGAGATCACTCTCGACGAGGTGCCCGACATAGACGAGGTCGTCCGTCGGATCGAGGCGGTGACTCTCGACGAGGCCAACGACCTCGCCTCCGAGCTCTCCGGCAGGGGGCGGACTCTTGCCGTGATCGGTCCGCTCGACGAAGACGACATCGGGAGGGTGGCGTGATCCGGGGCGGCGTGATCAGAGTGGGCGTGCTCGGGGCGGCCGGGCGAATGGGATCGCTCGTCTGCGAGACCATCGCGGATGCCGAGGGAGTCGAGCTCGTCGCTGCGGTCGACCCGACCGCTTCGCTCGGGGCGACGACGGCATCCGGTGTCGAGATCTCGCCCGATCCAGGGGTTTTGTCTCTCGCCGGAAGTGATGTCGCGGTCGACTTCACCCATCCCGACGTCGCCTTCGAGAACGTGATTGCCTGCCTGGACGCCGGAATACACACCGTTGTTGGAACAAGCGGGTTCACCCATGAGAGACTCGAGGAGCTCAGCGTCAGGGTCGGCAGCGGTCCGCCGAACGTGGCGGTCGTTCCCAACTTCGCGATCGGTGCCGTGCTGATGATGTGGATGGCCGAGAAGGCAGCCCCGTGGTTCGACCGCGCCGAGGTCATCGAGCTTCACCATGACGGCAAGGCGGATGCTCCGTCGGGAACGGCGATCAGCACGGCTGAGCGACTTGCGGCAGCGCGTGACTCCGGCGGCTGGCCCGAACGGGGCGATTCGACGGAGCTCCTTCCCGGCGCGCGAGGCGCGGCTGCGGGTCCGATCCGTGTCCACGCAGTACGGCTTCCCGGTATCGTCGCGAGTCAGGAGGTCCTGTTCGGGACCACCGGTCAAACGCTGACGATTCGCCACGACACGTTCGACCGCTCCGCGTTCATGCCGGGCGTCCTCGCGGCTGTGAAGGCCGTCCCCGACCTGTCGGGTCTGACGGTGGGCCTCGAGGCGATCCTCGGCCTCTGAGAACTCCTGCCCCGCGACAACCCACGTGGGGGGAGTGAAAGCAAGCATCGACGTGGGTGGATTTGGTAACGGTGGAGATGTCTGGATCCGCCCACGTGGGTTGTGTTGCTCGACGTGGGTGGATTTGGGTACGTCCGTGGTGTCTGGATCCGCCCACGTGGGTGGGGGTGTGGCAGGATCGGGGCGTGGCGCGACGAATTCCGTTTCAGTAGGGTTGCCCGAACCCGACATCCTGGTGTCTCCGGGTTTTCGTCGGGTTCCTTGGGTCGTCCCTCAAAGGGTTCAGGCTCTCCATCCCAGTGGTGAGTCCCGGCTGGTGCGGGCCGGAGAGCGAAGTGAGGGCGGGTGGCACAGACAGGTGTGACAATCGATATCGACGCTCCCGTGGGCCGGGAGTCCCTCCTCCCGCGCCCTCTGCGTGCGCTCGGAGCCCGCGTGAGGCGCTTCAAGGACGGAGTGGGTGATCTCGTTCTCTTCCTGCACGACCTCGTCGTCTCCGTGACGATCACGAGGCCGCGTCTGCGTGACATCCTCGAGTCCGTCGAGCAGGTGCTCTCGATCGGGTGGAGGCCGGTCGTCTTCGTCGCCTTCCCGATCGGCATGACGTTCGCACTCAGCTTCGACAGCCTGCTCGGCCTCGTCGGCCTCCGCAGCTTCGGCGCTGTGGGGCTTGTCCCGGCCATCGTTCGCGAGGCAGGACCGCTCTTCGCCGGAGTCGTCTCAGCGGCGACCGTGGGGTCTGCTTTCACCGCCGACATCGGAGCACGACGTGTCCGGGACGAGATAAGCGGATCCGAGGTCATGGGCGTCAACCCCAAGGCTCGCCTCTACGTGCCCCGGATTCTCGGCTCCATGCTCGGGTGCCCCGTGCTCGCCCTCTACGCAACCATCACGGCACTCATCAGCGGCTACATCCTGCTCGTCCTCATCCGCGGGCTGTCATCCGGAACGTACCTCGGAGGGTTCGGCGCCATCCTCAAAGTCGGTGACATCGTCGTTCTCGTGATCAAGGGTGTGCTCTACGGTGGGGTCATCGGGATATCCGCCTGCTTCTTCGGCGATCACGCCAAGGGTGGACCGTCCGGGGTAGCCGCCGCGACGCGTGCCTCCATCATCGCCAGCTTTGCCTCGATCGCGCTCGTCGGGTTCGTCGTCAACCAAGTGGTCTACGCACCGTGAGCGTCGCGACGCAGCGCCGGGCAGAGAGCACCACGGTCACCGCCGTCGGGGCGATCGTGCACGACCTCAAGGCACTGCGTCACGGACTCAAGTACTGGCGGATTACGCTCGAGCAGGCCCGCATCGTCTTTCGCTCCACAGCACCCCTGTCGATCTGGCTGTGCTTCTTCCTCGGACTCGCCCTCGTGATCCAGTCGACGGACGTGATCGGCGGGATCGGAGCGGACCGCGGCCTCGCCGGCATCGCCGTCGGTGCGCTGGGGTTGCGCGAAGTCGCCATCAACGTGTCCCTCCTCGGCATCGCAGCGTCGGCCGGCGCAGGGTACGTCACGGAGCTAGGGGCGATGAGGGTCGCCGAGGAGATCGACGCGCTCGAGGTAATGGGCATCGACAGCCACAGCTACCTCCTCTCGACGCGGATGTGGGGAACGTTCATCGCAGCCGTCCCTCTTATCGTCTTCTGCATCGCCGCGACCTTCGCCGGTGGCTGGGCGGCTGCGTTCGCACAGCGGGACGTGATGAGCGTCGGTTCCTTCGGAGCGTTCTTCTGGCGGTCGATCGCGACCGCCGACTTCCCCTACGCACTGATCAAGGGCTCGGTCCTCGCCGTCCTCACCGTACTCATCTGCACGAGCCTCGGGTATCGGGCAAGCGGCGGGCCGGTCGGGGTCGGCCTCGCTGTCGGGAAGGCTCTCGACCTCTCCATCGTCTCGGGAATGCTCCTGAACCTCGCCATGACGTACGCCTTCTGGGGCCTGAGTGACACGTTGAGGATATGAACGCGACGATGCTCTCCCCCTTCTCGCGCCGCAGGGTTGCCTTCCTCGTCGGCCTGGCCGGGGTCCTGGCGTTCGTGGCCTTCATCTGGTGGAGCTTCGCCGGCACAGGGCTCTTCACGTTCGGGCAAGACACCGTGGAAATGGTCTTCGCCGAGGGGCTCAACGTCGTACCTCGCTCGTCGGAAGTCCGAGTCGACGGTATCGAGGTCGGGAAGGTCGTCGACGTGTCGATCGTCGAGATCGACGGTGAGAGCAAGGTCCTCGTCGAGGCGACCATCGACGAAGACGTCGACCTCCGGGCGGACGCGAGCGCGGCTCTCGATCTCAAGAGCCTGCTCGGCGAGAAGATGGTAAACCTCGACCCCGGAGACGCCTCCGCTCCCCTGAGGGGCAACCGAATCACGTCCACGAAGGTCGGGGCCGACATCACAGCCCTCACCTCCGGTGATGCGGACTCCCCGAAGCTCTATCAGGGTCTCGGGAAGGACACCGTCTTCAAGGGGCTCGACGCCGCAAACGACGTCGCTCCGGAAGCCAGCAGCGAGGTGAGCCACCAGATCGTCGAGCTACGTGCTTTCACGGACCAGTTCCTCGCAGCGGAACCCGATCTCCTCGCCACACTCGGCAACATCGAGTCGATGACCAGCGCACTCGTGGACGCCACGGGGGAGATCGGTCAGCTCATCGACACGAAACGCGTTATCCAGGCACGCATCGAGGAGACAGTCGACGACGTGCGTTCCGATTGGGTGCGGGCCGAGGTTTCCATCCGCCTCGTGCACGACCTCGTGGTGGGACACGAGGCCGGTATTCGAGAGGCGCTCAGGGCTCTGGACGTGGCGACCACGAACTCGCTTGAGGCTCTCCGGCTCCTGCGAGCGGGCCGCGTCATCCCGGCGAACATATGGGGACTCGGGACGATCCTCGACAAGGACCTGCGCCAGCCGGGCCCGAACCCGCAGCCACCCGTGCCACCGACTCCGCTGCCCACGGAAGAGGAGCTCGAGGCCGAATGAAGGACCGCAAGCTCTGGGTGACGATCCTCGTCGTCCTCACGTACTCGGTCGGGGCCGTCCTCGTCTTCGCCTGGCTTTCCATCCGGGCCTCGAACGGGGGCCTGTTCACGGCCACCGAGGATGCGTTCGTGAGCCGTATCCCCTCGGCCCCCGGCATCGAGGCCAACAAGACAGAGGTGCTCGCCGCGTCAGGTGTAGCGATCGGTGTCGTGACACGAGTCGAGCCCGCCGACGACGGCGTCTATGTTGATCTCAAGCTGACGAAGGCCGTGGACCTCCAAGCGGATGCGGGGACACGGGTCGTGATTCGCAACATCATCGGTGAGCGGGCGATCATGCTCGAGCCGGGTACGGACGAGAAGCCGTTGGACGAGGACGTCGAGCAGCTCCCGTACTACGACTCGGGTGACATCATCGAGCCCTCGGACGCCCTTTCCCCCGTCTCAGAGCTGCAGGGGCTGCGGACCGACCCCGAGATCGAAGCGCTCGTGCAGGACCAGAAGGCGGTGATCGCCGAGTCGGCCGGTGACGTCGAAAAGATTCTTGCGGACGGGCAGGCACTCGCTGCGGTCCTTTCCCAGCAACAGGATGCTCTGGCAGCAGTCGGCCGCCGCACCGACGAGCTCGTGGAGGTCATGGCAGCGAAGGGAGCCGACCTCAACACGCTCCTTGCGCAGACTGCGTCACTTGCGCGTTCGGCCGACGGGCTCTTGCAGGACAACATCACAGTCGTGCAGGCGGGGTTGGGCCTCTCGATCGAGACGCTCGAGACGATCTCGCGCCGCCGCAACGAGCTCGACTACACCCTCACCCGGCTACCCGAGATCGCCCAGGACGTCGAGCACATGAGCAACGTGCTCCTGCGTCTCTACAACAACGAGAAGGGCGCCTACGTCTACGTAGGTGTGATCAACCTCCCGTTGATCGACCAGCTCCTCGCGGCACTCAGGGGGGAGCTCTGATGAGACGTTACCACGGGCCGGCGCTTCACGGCGGAATTCGACAACGTCGTGGGGCTCGTGAACAACTCACCGGTGTTGCAGCAGGGCGTGAAGGTCGGAGAAGTCGTCGACATAGCCGTGAAGCCGGGGAGCGGCGGAAAGATCGCGGTCCTCACCGTCCAGCTCCAGGAGGACGAGGACATCCGCCTCACGTCCGAGACGAGCCTGGTCCTTCGTCTGAAGTCGATCCTGGGAGAGTTCTTCCTGGATCTCGACCCCGGTGCCTCACCTGATCCACTCGACAGGTCGAAGCCGATCACGAACACCCACAGGGACACCAGTCTCGATCAGCTCCTGTACCAGGGCGCAGCCCTCTACGAAGAGGTGCGCGCTGCCGAGCAGACCAAGTCGCTCGCGGACGAGGTCCGCTTCCTCCTCGACACATCCGGGGACGACCTCAACGCCATCACCGAGAACACGAAGCTCATCGTCGAGGGCCTCAACACCCGAGTCGAGTCGGTCTCGCGGATCATCCAGAACCTGGACGTCCTCACCGCATCCACGGAGGGCAAGGCCGGCCAGCTCGGTGTGGCGATCGACGACGTGAACCGGACGCTCGCCAACCTGCGCAGGACGCTGGCCGAAAACAACGAACGGATCAAGAGCCTCCTCGAGACCGTGAACGAGCTCGTCGCAGCGGCGGATACCGCGCTCCTCGACGAACAGCTCGCGAAGTTGCCCGAGTACATAGACAAGTTGGATCATGGGCTGCTGATTGTGCGGGCGTTCCTCCAGCACAAGATCCCTCTTCTGAGCGTCATGCCGGCACTCAAGATGGACCTGGGCGAGGACGCCCTCACCCAGGCCAAGGCACTCCACAACTCGAATCCGTTCGCCGCCGAGCTGCTCGCCGACTTCCTCGAGACGATCTTCTATCAATGAGGGCTGTGCCCTGGAACCCGGCCGGCCTTCGGCCGGCTGCTGCGAGCTTCGCTCGCAGCTTCCCCAGACGTGGGTGGATTGAGTCACTGTATGGGTGTCTGGATCCGCCCACGTGGAGGGGGGCATGACCGGAGACCACTTGGGCCAGGGGGATAGACTGCCGCACATGGAAGGCACGTTCGGCGACGTCGTCACCGCGATGATCACACCGATGCGTGGGGACCTGTCCCTCGATCCCGAAGGCGCAGCCGCACTCACGCGTGCCCTGCTGTCATCAGGGTCCGACACGGTCCTCGCGTGCGGGACGACGGGAGAGTCCCCGACCCTCTCGCGCGACGAGAAGCTCGAGACGTTCCGCGCCGTCGCCGACGCAGCCGAAGGGTACGGCAAGGTCCTCGCCGGCACGTCGAGCTATGACACGGCGGCGTCCGTCTCGCTGACCGAAGCTGCGACCGAGATCGGCGTCGACGGGATCCTCGCGGTCACCCCTTACTACAACCGGCCGCCCCAACGGGGGCTCGAAGCCCACTTCCGGGCGATAGCCGACTCCACCGACCTGCCCGTCCTCCTGTACGACATCCCAGGGCGGACAGGGTGCTCACTCGAGCTCTCGACCTACGAGCGCCTCGCCTCCCATGCGCGCATCATCGGCGTGAAGGACGCGACGGGATCGAGTGTCCATGTCAGCCGCGTGCGTGCGGCGTGCGGCGACGCATTCGAGGTGTACTCCGGCGACGACGCCCAGACCCTGCCCTTCCTCAGCGTCGGCGCACGAGGAGTGATCTCCGTTGCATCCCACGTCGCCGGCAGCCAGATCGGAGACATGATCCGCTCCTACCGCAACGGCGACGTCGAATCGGCACGCAAGACGCACGACGAGCTCTTCGAGCTCTTCCAGGTCCTCTTCGAGGATTCGTCGCCGATCCCGGTCAAGGCCGCGTGCGCGATCCTGGGCCTGCCTGCCGGCCCCCCGAGACCGCCTCTGGCGCCAGTCGAGCCCAATCTCGAAGCGCGGCTTCGGGAGATCGTCGTTCGATACCGCGAGGTCGCGTGACGTCGCCGGTACGGATCGTCTTCCTCGGCGGTCTCGGCGAGATCGGAAGGAACTGCTTCTGCCTGGAGGTCGAGGAACGACTGCTCGTCGTGGATTGCGGGCTGATGTTCCCCACCGAGGACATGCCCGGTGTCGACCTCGTACTACCCGACCTGCGCTGGATCCTCGATCGAATCACCGACCTCGAGGGTATCGTCCTGACCCACGGTCACGAGGACCACATAGGTGGGATGGCATTCCTCCTCAAGGAGGTCTCCGAGTCGGTGCCGGTCTTCGGCACCGAGCTCACCCTTGGCCTGCTGACGAACAAGCTGAGCGAGGCCGGCGTGGCGCAGCGCGCCGAACTGCACGTCGTCGCCGACGGCGACCGCGTACGAGCCGGGCCGTTCGAGTTCGAGACGATCTCCGTCACGCACTCGACCCCGCATGCCGTCGGCCTGGCGTTCCACACCCCGCAAGGCGTGATCGTGCACACGGGCGACTTCAAGCTCGACCAGACACCCGTCGACGGGCGTCTCACCGATCTTCCCCGTTTCGGGACGTTGGGTGCCGACGGAGTCAGGCTGCTTCTCTCTGACTCGACGAACGCAGAACACCGCGACGTGACCGGCTCCGAGACCCTCGTCGGAGAGTGGCTCACCGACCACTTCAACCGGCACGACCGCAAGAGAATCATCTGCGCCTGCTTCGCGAGCCACCTCCACCGCGTCCAACAGATCTGTGATGCGGCCGTCGAGAGTGGCCGACGAATCGTCTTCCTCGGGCGGTCGATGCAATCCAACACCACGCTCGCCCGGGCGAAGGGGATCCTCGACGTGGAGGACGAGGACATCCTCGACATCTCCGAGATCGACAGCGTTCCCCCCGAGGAGCTCTGTGTCGTGTGCACAGGAGCCCAGGGTGAACCCCTTGCGGCGCTCTCCCTGATGGCAGCGGGTGAGCACAAGTGGGTCACCGTCGGGGAGTCCGACACGGTGATCATCTCGGCGACCGCGATTCCGGGGAACGAGATGAACGTGCACCGGGCGATCGACGGGCTGATCCGGGCGGGTGCCGAGGTCGTCCATGCAGGAATCGCGGACGTCCACGTATCGGGGCATGCGAGCGGTCCGGAGCTCGAGTTCATGCTCGCCCTCGTTCGCCCCGAGTTCTTCGTGCCGGTGCACGGCGAGTACCGGCACCTGGTCGCACACAGCCGGCTGGCCTCACGACTGGGGGTTCCCGAGGACAACATCCTCGTGGCAGAGGACGGCGACATCATCGAGATCTCCGACGAAGGGGTGGATTTCGCCGACATGGAGGCGCCAGCCGGATACGTGTACGTCGACGGGGCCGGTGTCGGTGACGTGACCGGTGGGGTGTTGAGAGAGCGCCGGCGGCTCGCAGACGACGGAACTCTCGTGTGCGTGGTCGTGGTCGACAGCCGGACCGGCGAGGTGGTACGGGGGCCCGAGATCCTCTCCCAGGGATTCCTGCGTCAGGAGGAAGAGGAGAAGTTCATCGAGGAGGCCGCCGAGCACGTGGTGTCCTCGATCGAGGAGGCCGCTGCAGAGGACGCGCTGGACCTCACGACGTTGAACCGTCATGTCCGACAGGCTCTGAGCCGCTTCGCCCGCAAGAGGACGGAACGCCGTCCGATCGTGTTCCCTCTGGTCATCGAGGTGTGACCGAGCGGTTCCACGCTTCCTGATGTCCGGATTCACAGGGGGGTCGGTGGTATCTTCGTTGCCTGGCGTCTCCCCGGGCGGCACGGGCGGGAGCGCGAGGGACTGAAACGTCCCGTAGTACGCGCACGACAAGCTGCATCACAGGAGTCGAAGTGCCCGCCGCCACGAGTCGGTCCAGCAAGTCCCCGTCCGGTCCTGCGCGAGCCAAGGGATCCTCGAGAGGGAAGACGTCGAAGGGGCGTTCGTCCACATCTTCGTCCAAGGTGCACACCTCGCAAGGGGGAACAGCAAAGGGACGGGCGTCCACACGCTCGTCCAAGGGGCAGGCGGTGAAGGGATCTTCGGGCGTCGAGCGGCGCGGGGGGACGGGGACGAAGACCGGGACGAAGACGGAGCCGAGATCCACGACGGCCACTCGGTCGGGGTCGCGGTCGTCCGCTCCCCACAAGCTGAGCCACGCTGCGACGCAGCTCCTCGAGAGGCACGCGGCGGACATGGTCGGCATCGGGCTCGTCGTTCTCGGAGTCGTTCTCGGCTTGGCGATCTGGGCGGATGCCGCAGGCCCGGCGGGCGACGCACTCGAGACTGCATCCAGCGCGGTCGGAGGGAAGGGTGCCTCCTGGCTTCCTGTCGTATTGGTGGCGGGCGGGGTTCTGCTGGCGTTCTCGCGTGGGGGCCGTGTGCCGGGACTGCGGGTGTTGGGCGCCTGCCTCGCCGTTGCGGCCGTCCTCGGTCTCACCCACCTCGCGGGCGGGACGGTCGCGATGGGCGCCGGATACGACCTGGTCGCAGCCAATGGTGGGTATGTCGGAGCAGCCTTGGCGGTACCCGTCGAAGCTGCCCTCGGGGCAGCCGGGGCCGTGGTTGTTCTCGTCGCCCTCACGCTGCTCGGCCTCCTGATCTTCTCCGGGGAGTCGCTGCGGGGCGTGGCTGCACGAGCCGGGACGATAATCGCCCATGTCCGAGCTACGTTCGTCGAGGGCGGCGCTGGCGAGGGCGAGGGCGGCGCTGGCGAGGGCGAGGCCGGTGTCGGCGGGCCGACCGTGGCCGGACCGGCCAAGAAGGCAGTTGTCGCACCCTTGTCCGAGAACGTCGCCTCCCCGCCCGACGCGCCGGACACGTCCCTGTACGACCAGGCACTCGACGCGGCATTCCCAGCGGCGGAAGTTGCTGTTCCGCCGGGAGGAGGCGCGCACACCGGCACGGGGCGCCGTCCTGCAAGGGGAGCCGGAAAGGGGGACGGTACGGGCGGGGCGCCGGAGCAACTCCGGCTTGCGGAGTCGCAGCCTCCCGATGCCGATCTCTTCGTCCTGCCCTCCCTGG
>QWHP01000114.1 GCA_021404985.1 Actinobacteria bacterium ATB1 | reverse complement strand
CGATCTCCACGAGGCACATGCGGCACATGGCGACCGAGCGGAGTCGCGGGTGCCAGCAGAACCTCGGGATGTAGACCGCGTTTCGTTCCGCCTCGGCGATCAGCCACTCACCCGGTCGGGCTTGGACTGCACGGCCGGCGATCGTGATGGCGACGGTCTCTCGGGTGGCGTTGCGATCAGGCACCGGCCGCCACCTCGCTCTCGGCCGGAAGTAGGGCCTCGTAGTCATCCCGGAAGAGGTGGAGGGTCGACCAGATCGGCGCACATGCGGACGGTCCCAGCACGCAGATCGTCGTCTGGGCAGGAGGCCAGCCGAGGCCGGGGCTGATGTTGTCGGCCACGTCGAGGAGGAGATCGAGATCTGCGCGGCGCCCGCGTCCCTCGACGATCCGCTCGAGGATGTCCTCGAGCCAGTGTGTCCCCTCACGGCACGGGGTGCACTGGCCGCAGGACTCGTGCGCGAAGAAGTGGACGAGGTTCCATACGGGCCGGACGACGTTCGTCGTCTCGTCCATCACGACGATGGCACCGGAGCCCAGCATCGACCCGACGGAGTCGAGCGCCTCCATCGCCATCGGGAGATCCAAGGAGGAGGAGTCCAGCCACGGTGCAGATGCCCCACCGGGAATGAACGCCTTGACACGGCCCCCGTCGCGGACACCCTGACCCCATCGGTCGAAGAACTCACGGAACGGGGTCCCGAGCTCGATCTCGTAGTTGCCCGGCCGGTTCACGTGCCCGGAGAGGCAGAAGAGTCGCGTCCCGGGCGACTTCTCCGTTCCCATCGCCGCGTACGCCGCGCCCCCGTTGCGAACGATCCAGGGCACGTTCGAGAGTGTCTCGATGTTGTTGACGATCGTCGGGCTCGCATAGAGGCCTTTGACCGCAGGGAAAGGCGGTTTCAGCCGGGGCCATCCCCTGTAGCCCTCGAGCGACGTGAGCAGGGCCGTCTCCTCACCACAGATGTAGGCACCGGCCGCTCTGTGTACGGTGACGCGAACACCGAATCCGGATCCGAGGACACTGCTTCCGATGTACCCCTTCTCCTGCGCCTCTGCGACGGCACGGCAGAGTCGCTCGTAGGCATTGCGCAACTCGCCACGACAGTAGATGAAGACGTGTTCGGCCCCGATCGCGTACGCCGAGATGACGGCGCCCTCGACGAGCTGGTGCGGGTCGCGCTCCATGAGCATGCGGTCCTTGAAGGTGCCCGGCTCACCCTCGTCGCCGTTGACGACGAGATACCTGGGAAACTCACCCTCGGGCAGGAATCCCCACTTCACACCCGTCGGGAAGCCCGCTCCACCGCGCCCGCGCAGTCCGGAGGCCTTGACCTCTTCGTGGACCTGCTCGGGGGACATGTCTCCCAAGGCCTGGCGAAGAGCGGCGTAGCCGCCCGTCTCCTCGTATGCCACGATGGTCCACGAGTCGTCGGGACGTTCGATCATCCGCTTGGTGAGGACGAGGTCGGCCATCAGCTCATCGCCTCCGGTGACTGCGCCCGAGGATCCGCGGTACGGGGGGACGGACCGGCCTCGATGGCCTCGACAGCCCCGGGGGAGAGGGGCGCCGTCACGGACCCTCGTTCGGCATGGACTGCCTCGAGGCCGCGACTCTTGATGTCCTCGAGGAGCTTCACGCCTTCATCCGGGCCCACGTTCTCGAAGAACAGGTAGTCGACCTCGACGGCGGGTGCCCCGCCGCATGCGGCCGCGCACTCCATGAGCTCGAAGGTGAACGTGCCGTCCGGGGTCGTCCCGTGACTCGCGACACCGAAGTGATCGAGCATCTTCCGGTAGAGCTCGTGGGACCCGAGGAGCATGCACGAGATGCCGCCACAGACCGAGACAAGGTGCTTGCCGCGTTCCTCGAACCTGAACATCGTGTAGAAGCTCGCCGTACCGAGAACTTCGGCCGGGGTGAGGTCGATCAGGGCCGCGATCTCGCGCATCGCGTCGCGGGGCACATAACCCAGGTCGTCCTGGACCATGTGCAGGAGTGGCAGGATGGCGGACCGCTTCTGTGGGTACTCGGCGATCTTCGCCACAGCAGCCTCGAGCCGCTCACCTTCGAAGAACTTGCTCACCTGTCGACCTCTCCGAGGACGGGATCCGCAGAAGCGATGACGACGACGGCGTCGGCCACGAGGCCACCCACCATCATCGACGGCATCGCGTGGACGTGGTAGAAGCACAGCCCGCGTGTGTGCTGCCGGTACGCAGGAGGCACGCCATCCGACACGAGATAGCACCCGAGCTCGCCCTTGGGCGATTCGATCGCCACGTAGGTCTCGCCGGCGGGCACCTTGAAGCCTTCCGTGAAGAGCTTGAAGTGGTGGATGAGCGCCTCCATCGACACGTCGATGCGATGACGCGGTGGGGGTGTCACCTTCCTGTCCTGAACCCGGTAGTCGCCCGGGGGCATCGTCTCGATCACCTGGCGGATGATGCGGGCGGACTCGTTCACCTCCGCGACGCGAACCTGGTATCGGGACCAGGCGTCGCAACCCTCCTGCGTCGGGATGTCGAACTCGTATCGGTCGTAGCCGGAATAGGGAAACGCCTTGCGGATGTCCCATGCCAAGCCGGTCGCGCGCAGGATTGGTCCCGTCGCACCGAGCGCGATGGCCTCGTCCCGCGTCAGGATCCCCACTCCCCGCATGCGCTTCTGGAAGATGGGGTTGTCGTCGAGCAGGTCACGGGACTCGTGGAGCCGCCTCGGGATGACCTCGATGATCTCGGCCACGTCCTCGACCCAGCCGTCGGGGAGATCCGCTGCGACTCCCCCCGGACGCACGTAGTCGCAGTTCATCCTGAGACCCGATGTCTTCTCGAAGAACCTCAGGATGAGCTCTCGCTCCCGCAGGCCATGGATCATCACCGTCGTCGCACCGAGGTCCATCCCCGACGTGGCGAACCACACCAGATGCGAGTTGATTCGGCACAGCTCGGCCATGAGGACGCGGATCGCCTGTGCACGCTCGGGCACTTCGATCCCGAGGAGTCTCTCGACGGCGAGGCTGAAACACAGCTCGTTGCCGAGCGGGTTCATGTAGTCCATGCGGGTCACGTTCGTGGACCCCTGGATGTAGAGGAGCTCTTCGGCGGTCTTCTCCATTCCGGTGTGGAGGTAGCCGATCACCGGCTTGACCCTGAGGATCTCCTCACCGTCGAGCTCGAGCATGAGTCGCAGCACACCGTGCGTGGACGGGTGTTGCGGCCCCATGTTTATGATCATCGTCTCGTCCTCGGGGGCGGAGAGGTTCTCCTCCGTTCCCTCGGGGACGTCGGTGACGATCCCGCGCTCCCTGGTCAGTTCGACCCGATGCGTCTCTCCGGGCAGGAACATCTCCTGCCCGCCCTCGGATGTCGGAGTGCGCGGCGCGAGCACCGACGGCGGCAGGACTTCGTGCCTATCCACGTTCTGCACCACCCTCGGGGGCCGGACGTTCCCGGTCTCCCCTGAACGTGACAGGAATGCGGGAGACTCCGTAATCCTTGCGGAGCGGATGCCCTTCCCAGTCGTCGGGCATGAGGATGCGAGTGAGGTCGGGATGCCCGTCGAACACGATCCCGAACAGGTCGTAGATCTCACGCTCTGCCGGGTCTGCAAGCGGCCAGACGAAGGCCAGCGAGGGGCAGCGGCACTCCTCCTCGTCCACCGGCACTCTGAGTCGCAGGCGCCGCGGCCGGCGGCCGCCGTCGCCGCCCAGTCCGAGGTCGAGGAGGTTGACCACGACCTCGAAGCGGGTCCGTTCCCCCTGCCAGGTTCCCATCGAACGGTCCCAGTGGTCGAGGTAGTCGACCGCCGTGACGTCCACGCACATGTCGAAGTGCTGGTCCCCGCGGAGCCACTCGGCGAGCTCGAGCAGGGTGTCGACGCCGACGATCACGACCTCCTGTTCGTGGGAGACTTCGTACCCGACGTCCGGGAACCGGCCGGCCACATCCGCGAGAAGCGGGGTGGGTGCCGTCTCACTCTCGGCCTCGGAGGCGGCGAAGTCGACCACGCCGTCGACCTCCCCGAGGCTCAGTGAGTCAGGGGTGTTGGTCTCCGGCTCGGTCATGTGGCCTGTCGACTCGGTCGGGGCTCAGCTCGCGGCGGGCTCACGCTTGAGTATCTCCGAACTCTTGATCTGGTCGTGAAGGGTCAGGATCGCATTCATCAGGGTCTCGGGCCCGGGAGGACAACCCGGCGCGTACACGTCGACGGGAACGATCTGGTCGACGCCCTGCACGATCGCATAGTTGTTGAAGATCCCGCCGGTGCTGGCACATGCCCCCATCGAGATCACCCACTTCGGCTCGGGCATCTGGTCATAGACCTGGCGCAGGACAGGTGCCATCTTCTGGCTCACGCGTCCGGCGACGATCATGAGGTCTGCTTGACGGGGACTCGCCCGGAAAACCTCCATCCCGAAACGTGAGAGATCGTAGTGAGCCGCACCGGTGGCCATCATCTCGATCGCGCAGCAGGCGAGGCCGAACGTGGCCGGCCACGTCGAGCGGTAACGAGCCCAGTTCACGACCTTCTCGAGCTGCGTCGTCAGGAAGTTCGCATGGAGGTCGTCCAGCGCCATCAGGCAGCCTCCGACTCAGGCTGCACCCGGGCTGCCTGTGCTTCCTCCCGGTACCGACGGAGGAGCTCGGCTCGATCGAGCTTCTTGCGCGGCGCCCACTCGAAGACGCCCTCACGGCGGATGTAGCCGTAGGCGATGAAGACGATCGCGACGAAGACTGCCATCTCGACGATGCCGAAGGCGCCGAGCCGGCGGACGAGGACGGCCCACGGGTAGAGGAAGATCACCTCGATGTCGAAAGCGATGAAGATCATCGCCACCAGATAGAACTGGACGGGGAAGCGTTCGGGTGCGTCGCGCTCGGGGATGATGCCGCACTCGTACGGGTCGAGCTTCTCCGGGGTCGGGTTCTTCGGGTGGAGAAGCGAGGACAGCAGCCTCGACACGCTGCCGAACAGGAACGCCACGAGCAGCAGGATCGCGATCGGGAAATAGTCCTGGAGTTCCATCTGCCCCGGTCCACTCCGGTTCAGTCGGCGGGCGGCGAGTCGGGGCCAAATCTACGGACGACCTCCCGTCGCCGCAAAGTCAAGCCCGATCCACGCTCAGGGCTCGGGTCCCAGCGCGACGAGCTTCTCGGCAACGCGGTACAGGACCTCGTCGGGACGGCGCAGCTCTGGAGCGAGGAGGTTGGCCATCACCCTGAGCACGAACGACATCAGCGGACGGGAACGCATGCCCACGGCGGTGAGGACCTTCATCACCCGTGGCTCGCCTATGAGGCGCACGAAAGCTCGTGCTGCCCTGTAGTAGGAGGCATAACGGTCGTCGAGGATCGCCCCGTACCTGTAGAGGACCGAACCGTCGTTGGAGTGGAGGGCTTCGGCGACGAGTTCCGCCGCGACCTCTGAGGTCTCCAGGGCGTAGGCGATGCCTTCGCCGTTGAAGGGGTTGATCGCCCCCGCGGCGTCCCCCACCACGAGCCAGTTCGGGCCCACCCTCGGCCGCACGGACAGGCCCATGGGCAGCTTTCCTCCCCGGACACTGCGGCCCGCTTCCGGGTCGATCCCCCAATGGGCCGGTGCCATGTGCGTGAACGCCTCCATGAGATGGGACGTGTTGACACCCTTCCACTCCCGGAACGTGGACAGCAGTCCGATACCGACGTTCACGGTCCCGTCTCCCTCCGGGAAGATCCACCCGTACCCTGGCAGAGCTCTGCCGTCGCGATCCCGGATGTCGAGGTGGCTTTCGATGTAGTCGTCGTCGCTCTCGGGCGAGTCGAAGTAGCCACGGATCGCCATCCCGAGCGGATAGCGCCGGTCGCGCTCGTTGCCCAGGGCCCGCCCGAACCGTGAAAGCGAACCGTCCGCGACAATGACGAAGCGGGGTCGCAGCTCGAAGATCGCATCTCCCTTTGGCTTGAGTCTCACGGCTCCGACGAGCCCGGAGCCCGCGGCCGGTTCGGTCGCCTCGACCTCCTCGAGCATCCGCGCACCCTCTTTGCGGGCACGCTCCGCGATCGCCATGTCGAGCTCAGCTCGTGTGACCACCGTTCCGTACGACGGGAAGACCGGATGCTCGGGCCACTCCAGCTCCAGAACGTGGCCGCCTCCGTAAGCACGCAAGCCTCGGACGCGATGCCAGCCGTCCAGCTCGTCGGACATGCCAAGGTCGGTGAGCGCCTTGACGGATCGGGGCGTCAGCCCGTCACCGCAGGTCTTCTCTCGTGGGAAGCGCCTCTTCTCCACGACGACGACGTCGACTCCGTGCCGGGCGAGGCGACAGGCTGCGGATGCACCGGCGGGTCCGCCGCCGACGACCAGCACGTCACATTCAAGAGACATGGTCGAGTGCGTTCCTGATCGTTCGCTCGCTGATCGCCCCTTCGAAGCGTCTGTAGACGTTACCGTCGGAGCCCACCACATACACCCAGGGCTCGGTGGGCAGGCGCCAGGCATCGACCACGGGTGAAAGTGTCGGCTTCGGCGTGTCGAGGTTCTCGTATATCTCGACGTGGACGAAGTTGATGCCAGGGTAGCCGGACCGTATCCCCTTGACCACGTCGAGGCTCGGCCCGCATGTCCCGCTCGAACAGAACTTGGGCGTGCCGAGGACCACGACGAACGGCTTCCCGACGGCCACAGCCGCCGGGACGCTGATCTCGTAGAGCGCAGGATCGGGATCGTCGTCGGTGGTGATCAACGCAAGGTTCCCCCCGACCTCGGCAGCGGTCCTCGTTGGGGTGTCCGGCACCGGGTCTCCCACTGCGACCCCGCGCGCTTCCGCCTTCACGTCGAACTTCACGCGGACTGTCTCGTCCCGGGCAGTCACCTCGATCCCCCAGACGCCGGCGTGGTCGAAGGTGATCTCGTCCACCTCGTACAGCCCACGCGTGTCGGGAACCGCCCAGAAGAACGTGGCGTCCTTCTCCCAGACTGGAGCCTTCGGCTCTTCACCGTCGTCGCCGTCACTGTCTGCGATGTCATAGAGGGCCACCTTGACGTCCAGATCCGGGTCCGCGATCGGCTCACCCTGGTCGTCGAGGAGCCCGAAGAGGAGGCGGGTGGGTTCGCCCTGGGCGAGGTCGCTCGAGACGATCTGGGGCACGATCTCGCTCTCACTCACCACGAGCGGGGCGTCCCAGTCGTCCGACGCCGGGTCGGCGGAGCTCCGCGAACCGTCGGAGCCGCCGCACGCGAGGGCGACGAGGGCGAGGGCGATCGTGAGGGCAGCTGCTCGGTGGAAGTGCGGCATCGTGTGGAACGTCCGGAATGGGTTGCCCGGGAGGGGAATCGATCACTACGTTACCCATGCTGCGGCCCCAATCCCCAGAGACGGACCAAGGGTGCCTTGGGGGGAATCGACACCGCAGGAGGTCCATGGCTACGTCGGCCACCGCACCCCGCACGATCGGCCTGCGAAGAACACTGCGCGGCTACTTCCTCCTCACGAAGCCTCGCATCATCGAGCTCCTGCTGATCACGACAGTCCCGGTCATGGTCGTCGCCAACGGCGGGATCGGGGCCGATGCAGGCGGCTTCCTGTGGCTGGTGACCGCAACGCTGGTCGGCGGATCCCTGGCCGCCGGAGGGGCAAACGTCTTCAACTGCTGGTTCGACAGGGACATCGATGCCCGCATGACGAGAACCCGGACTCGTCCCCTGCCCGCCGGGGACGTGTCGCCGAACGGCGCCCTGGTGTTCGGAGTGGTCCTCACCACCGTCTCTTTCGTGTGGCTCGCGGCTCTCGTGAACATCGAGAGCGCGGTCCTCGCTCTGTCGGCGAATGCGTTCTACGTGTCCGTCTACACCGTCGCGCTGAAGCGTTCGACGCCGCAGAACATCGTCATCGGAGGAGTTGCCGGTGCCGTACCGACGTTGATCGGGTGGGCTGCCGTGACCGGTGAGGTCCTCACCCCGAACGCGATCCCTGCCTGGGTCGCCTTCCTGCTCGTCTTCTACTGGACGCCGCCGCACTTCTGGGCCCTTGCGATCAAGTACCGCAGCGACTACGAAGAAGCCGGGGTTCCCATGCTGCCAGTCGTGGCGTCCATCCAGACGACGGCACGGCA
>QWHP01000584.1 GCA_021404985.1 Actinobacteria bacterium ATB1 | reverse complement strand
AATCGGCAAGGATCGGAGGAACTCGGCATGCGCGCAGCGGTGCTCGGAGCCGGAGTGACCGGGCTCGTCGTAGCTCGTGAGCTCGCGAAACGGGGTCACGAAGTAGTGGTCTACGAGGCGTCGGACGCCGTCGGTGGCCTGGTCATGAGCCACGAGGTGGGGGGGACTCCGATCGAGGCCTTCTACCACCACATCTTCACACATGAGCACCACATCCGGGCCCTGATCGACGCGGTCGGCGTCGGCGACAAGCTCGAGTGGCTCCCGTCCTCCGTGGGGATCTTCCACCGGGACGCGTCGGGGGCAGGACGGGTCTGGCCTTTCACCACCCCACGTGACCTCTTGACATTCGGACCGATGCGTCTTCGCGACCGCCTCCGCATGGGAGCGGCCTCCGTCTTGACTCCCTACGTGACCGACTGGCGCAAGCTCGACGACATCCCGGCCGGTGAGTGGATCATCAAGACGATGGGGGCGTCCGCCTACACCGAGATCTGGGAACCGATGCTGCGCGTCAAGTGGAGCGAAGTGCACGCGAACCTTCCGGCAGCGTGGGTCTGGGCACGTCTCGCCCAGCGAGCCAGGAGCCGCGACCGGAAGGACATGGGGGAGAAGCTCGGGTACATCCGTGGAGGTTTCAAGCAGCTCTACGAAGCCCTCGCGGACGAACTTCGCGGCAGGGGGGTGAAGATCCGCCTGGCAACGCCGGTCCGGAGGATCCTGACGGATGGACGCAGAATCGACGGGATCGAATCGGACGACGGGGTCGAGCACTTCGACGAAGTGGTCTCGACCCTCCCGGTTCCTGTGTTCGCGAAGATCGCGGAGAACCTCCCGCCGGAATACGCGGCACGCCTCGAGGCAACGGAGTACATGTGGGTGATCTGCGTCATCCTGACACTGGACCGGTCCGTGCAGCCCGCCTACTGGCTGAACGTCGCTGACAGGACGATCCCCTTCGGGGCGCTCATCGAGCACACGAACCTGCTGCCTCGCGAGGACTACGCGGGCCACCACGTGGCCTACCTCGGCCGGTACTTCCCACCTCCCAGCTACTCCCCGGAGGCCGAGCGGCTCGCCACCGGTGACCTCGAGGAGATCGCCGAGGGCTGGCTGGGGCACCTCTACAAGATCAATCCCGAGTTCGACAGATCGTGGGTCACGTCCGTCGCTCCGTTCCGGACCTCCTACGCCGCACCCCTCGTTTCGCTCGGACAGGGCAAACGGCGACTGCCCTTCGCCACACCGGTGGAGGGGCTCTGGATCGCCACCATGGCCCAGATCTACCCGGACGACCGCGGGCAGTCCGAGGGTGTCCGGCTCGGTCTCGACCTCGTCAAAGCGATGTCCCTCGACCTAAGGTCGTGATGTCCGGAGAAGCAGGCAACCCTGCCGTAAGCGTCGTAGTCGCCTGCTATCTGAGGGCAGAGCGGCTGCCTCGACTCGTGGAGGGACTGGCCCGTCAGACCTTCCCCGATTTCGAGCTGATCCTCGTCGACCAG
>QWHP01000583.1 GCA_021404985.1 Actinobacteria bacterium ATB1 | reverse complement strand
ACCGGTCGAGGTCGAGCCGGTTCGCGGCCGCACGCCACTGCCACACCGCGGTGGCGCCGACGAGTGCGAGAACGACGGCCAAGGCGACGAGCGGTCGGACCATGAGGCTCGGCATCATTCACAGGACGCGGAGACTCTCAAGGACGCCGATACGCGTGACGAAAGGAAGCTCCCCGCCGACATGGTGTTTCCGGCGGACACAGTTCGGGGACAGAGCCACTGCGAGAACTCTGTCCCGGAGCACGATAAAAACAATTGATTTCGCTTGACATAGACTCCGGCCAGAGGCGGAGTGGAATGCATCTGGCCAGAGGATTGCTAGCACTGGGGTTGCGTCTGATCCTGAGGAGAGATGTCCAATGCCGACCTACGATTATCAGTGCGAGGCCTGCGGGACGACCCGCGAGGTGTTTCATGGGATCAGCGCGCCGGGTCCGGAGAGCTGCGAATCCTGCGGCGCCGAGAGGCGGATGCGCCGCCTGATCAGTCCGGGGGGCGGGGTGGTATTCAAGGGGAGCGGCTTCTACGCCACCGATTACCGGCGAGCCTCCAACGGAAACGGGTCGAAGACGGAATCGAAGACCGACGCAAAGACCGACACGAAGCCTGCCGCGGCACCGGGGAGCTGTGGCAGCGGATGCGGGTGCCACTCCTGAGAATCGGAATGGCCCGGATCTCCACTTTCCGCGCAAAGTGAGCCGAGCCTGACGATGTTTCACGGGAAACACTCGGTTGTGCTTGACCGTGAGTGTTCCACGTGAAACAAGGCGTCCATTCTCTCTGGACGCGCCTCCGTGACCCATCGTCTCGGTGTCATCAACCAAAAGGGCGGCGTGGGCAAGACGACCACCGCCATCAATCTCGCCGCCAGCTTGGCTCTGCGGGGCCTGCCGACGCTGCTGGTCGACCTCGACCCGCAGGGCAATGCCACGAGTGGCACGGGCGTGGTGCGCGAGGAGGGCCGCGCCACGATCTTCGAAGCGTTGCTGGGGCAAGCTCCCGCTGCGGACACCCTGCACGACTCGTCCGTTCCGCACCTGTCGGTGATGCCATCGGACATTCGGCTGATCGCGGTCGAGCGGGAGCTGATGGCGGAAGAACGGCGCGAGGACCCGCTTTGCCGCGCCCTTGACTCGCTCGGGGACCGGTTCGCCTACATCGTCGTCGATGCGCCCCCGAGCCTCGGCCTGCTGACGCTCAACATCCTGCGGGCAGTACGACACCTCGTCATTCCGGTCCAGAGCGAGTACTATGCCCTCGAGGGGCTGAGCCTTCTCATGGAGACCGTCGAGAGCGTCCGGAGTGGCATCAATCCCGACCTCGAGATCTTGGGGCTGCTCATGACCATGGTGGATGGTCGGACCAACCTGGCACGACAGGTCGTCGAGGAGGTCCTGCGGCACTTCGGTGACAAGGTCTTCCGGACAGTCATCGCCCGGTCGGTGCGACTGAGCGAGGCGCCGAGTCATGGGCAACCGGTGGTGACCTACGACGCACGGTGC
>QWHP01000582.1 GCA_021404985.1 Actinobacteria bacterium ATB1 | reverse complement strand
CCCACCACCCCAAGGCGCGCCCATTCCTCCCCCGCAAACGAATCCACGCGCCAACGGTGCGGCCCTCGCCCTCGCCCTCGCCCTCGCCCTCGCATCGCCGGGCCACCCTCGGGACAGCTCAGAAGGCGTCCTTGAGGACGCGCCCCCTCACCTCGGTGTCGGTGACGACGATCTCGACGAGGTCCAGCCGGCAGCGGGCGCCCCGGACCCTCCTCGCGTGGCGCCGCATCCAGGCCCCCGCGGCCCGCCGAAGACGTGCACTCTGTTCCGGGCCTAGGAACTCCGAAGGAAGACCGAACTCGGTTGTCGAGCGCGTCTTGACCTCGCAGAAGGCGACCGTGTCACCGCGGCGGCCAGGCTCGAGCGCGATGACGTCGACCTCGACTCCGTCGACGACCCGGTTCCTCTCGAGGATGCGGTAGCCGAGTCGCGTGAGCAACTCGCAGGCCGCGTCCTCCCCGAGACGCCCGGTCTCGACCGATCCCACCGGACCTCGCCTCCCGACTCGTCAGCGATCCCTCAGTCGTCGCTCAATAGTCCTTGCCACCCAACTCCTCGACGTTGACGTCCCGGAAGGTGACCACACGCACCTTCTGAACGAAACGTGCGGGCCGGTACATGTCCCACACCCAGGCGTCCTCGAGGTTCAACTCGAAGTAGACACGCCCATCGGCGTTGCGGATCTGCATGTCCACCTCGTTGGCGAGATAGAAGCGGCGCTCGGTTTCGACGACGTACCGGAACATCGGCAGCACGTCGCGATATTCCTTGTAGAGCTTGAGCTCTATCTCTGTCTCGTATTGCTCGAGTTCCTCTTCGGCGCTCACCCCGCCTCCATGCTCGTGCGAAGCCTACAGCCCTGCCGAGCAGGCATCAGCAGTTCGGCCGCATGGCGTCGGTGTCGTCTGCCGGGCCGTCGAGGGACCCGAACCGGGACAGCGGCCACGCCCGCACGAAAGCCTTCCCGATGACTGCGTCCCGGTCCACGAAGAGCCCGTCCTCCTGGCGCCGCGAGTCACGGGAGTTGTTGCGGTGATCTCCCATCACGAAGTACTTCCCCTCGGGAACGACCACGGGACCATACGGGCTCAGTGGGTCGTGGCCGTTGAGGAACACGTAAGGCTCGTCGAGCTGCTTCCCGTTGACGTAGGCCACGCTCTTCGTGTCGTCGCCCTCGCCCACCGAACGTACCTCCACCGTCTCGCCGGGGAGGGCGACGATTCGCTTGATGAGGTCGTCGGACTTGCGGCCACTCCCGAGCAGAGGAACGCCTTCTCGCAAAGAGAGCCCCACGTAACCGGCGATGGAGGGGCTGGGTACGTCTTCGCCGACGTCGTCCCAGTTGCGGAACACGATCACGTCTCCCCGGGCGGGGTCCCCGAGCAGGTAGGCAAGCCGGTTGACCAGCACGCGGTCGTTGCACTTGAGGGTCAGCTCCATCGAACCGGACGGGATGTAGAACGGCTGGATCACGAATGCCCTGACGAGAACGACGAGAAGGAA
>QWHP01000113.1 GCA_021404985.1 Actinobacteria bacterium ATB1 | reverse complement strand
CTGCCTCGAGTGCGCGGAGACGTTCACGTACCTCCCGTTCATCGCCAACCTGATGGACGTCAAGAAGGTCGGCGTCATCTCCTACTCAGCCGTCCAGTCCAAGCAGTGCGCGGAGGGACAGCAGGCAGCGCTGAAGAAGTACGGTTTTGAAGTCGGCTTCGCCGACCCGTCGCTCACGTTCGGATTCACGGACGTCTCGGCCCAGGTCGCCCGAATCCGGGACTCCGGTATCGAGCTCCTTTCGACCTGCATGGACGGCGACGGGTCCGCCCGTGTCTCGAAGGCTCTGCGCGAGGCGGGCCTCAAGAGCATCAAGCAGTACTGGCCGATCGGCTACGACAAGGATCTCCTCGAGCAGTTCCCGAAGGAGATGGAGGGTGTGTACATGCAGTCCACCACGGTGCCCTTCGAGCTCGCCGACTACTCACCCGGCCTGCAGACCTACCTGGATTGGATGGACCGGACGAGTGGCAGCGTCGGCGAGACCTCCCTCCAGGGGTGGGTCCTGGCAGACCAACTCGTGAAGGGTCTGGATGCTGCGGGCGAGGAACCGACGCGCCAGAAGGTGCTCGACGCCATCTACTCGATGACGGACTACGACGCGGACAAGATCATCGTCCCCACGGACTGGCCTCGCTTCAAGGAGGAGAACAACGGCTACCAGGAGGATGAGCCGATCCCGGCATGCCTGAGCTTCATCCAGGTCAAGAAGGGCGAGTTCACGCCCGTGTTCGTGACCGAGGACGAACCTTGGGCGTGCGTGGACATCTCCAGTGACACCTTGCCCGACGAACCGTTGCGACCGAAGGACTTCGGCCTGTGAGGAAGAGACGACTGGGCGCGGTGACGATGGCAGCTCTGGCTGTCGTGGTGCTCTCGGCATGCAACACAGCGGTCTTCCGGAGCAAGGGGATGCCACCTGCCGAGCGTGAGCTGGCGGCCGAGGAGGCATCCGCCGACACCGGGTCGGGGGGGCGCGACGAGGACGAGAAGGCGATCACCGAGGTCTTCGTGTGGTTCTTCGACGGGCCGGCGCTCTTCGCCGACGGGGCGGCGACCGACGACGAGCTCGAGGCAAAGGCGGCCAAGGTCTACAACGTCACAAACATCAAGCAGACGCTTATCGACACGTTCAAGGCGAACGCCAACGTGTTCTCCATGCTCGCCGCCAAGGTCGAGAACATCGAGTTCAAGGGCAAGGATCGCGCCGAAGTGACCTTCACCCTCATGGTTGGCGGTGAGCCCACCCTGCCGGGGGCGGTCGGGAACGCCATCAGGGAGGACGGAGTGTGGAAGCTGGATGCCCAGCTCACGTGTGACCTCGTGGCCCTGGCGGACGCCTCGGCACCCTGCGACCCCGGACCGCCGCCGGGCACCTGAGAGCGCTCCCGTCAGGGGCCGGCGAGGATCGCCCTGATGGCGTCCTCGGAGTCCGGAGTAACCAGAGCGAGCACTTCGTCACCGGCGAGGAAGACTGTGTCACCACGGGGCACGACGACGTGCTCGTCGCGCACGATCGCCACGAACGTGGAGTCACGTGGCGTGTCGAGGTCCGCCACAGCGTGTCCCAGGGCCGGGCTGTCGGAGGCCAGGGTCATCTCGACGAGGCGGGCTTGGCCGCCCTCGAGTTGGAGAAGCCGAACCAGGGTCCCGACCGAGACGGCCTCCTCGACGAAAGCCGTGATCAACTGGGGGGTGGACACAGGGATGTCGACTCCCCAGGTTTCGTTGAAGAGCCACTCGTTCTTCGGATGGTTGACGCGTGCGATCACGCGGCTGATGGCGAACTCCATCTTCGCGAGCAGGGATATCACGAGGTTGTCCTCGTCGTCACCTGTGACGGCAACGAGCACGTCTGTCTTGTCGAGCTCGCACTCGTGCAGGGAGGACACCTCACAGGCATCCGCGCAGACCCAGTGCACGCCGTCTGCCGTCCTCGCGCTCTGCAGCTCGATGACGTCGGGATCCTGCTCGATTAGAAGCACGTCGTGGTCGTTGGACGCGAGCTTGTTTGCGATGTCCAGGCCGACGTTGCCTGCCCCGGCGATCGCAACCCTCATGCGCTGTGCTCCACGGTGTCGAATTCGGCGAGCCGTCGCTCGAGCTCGTCGACGGCTTCGGATGCGACCATGAGGTGGAGGAGGTCCCCCTCCTGCCCTGCGAGGCCGTAGGTCGTGAGCTGTGCCTTCCCCAAGCGAGTGAGTCCCACGAGCCAGAACCGGCCGGGCTCGTCGAGCGAGTCGAGAGGACGACCCGCCCACGCGTCGGGAAGTGCCACCTCGACGAGGCGGATCTGTCCGGTCGGGTCCACCCATTCGGGATGCGCCTCGGTCGGCAGCAGCCGGCGCAGGACCTGCTCGGTCGCCCAGGCGACGGTCGCCACAGTGGCGATCCCCAGCCTCTGGTAGAGCACGGCACGTCGCGGGTCGTAGATCCTCGCAGCGACGTTCTGGATTCCGAAAGTCTCGCGTGCGATCCGAACGGTGAGGATGTTGGAGTTGTCGCCGTTCGTGACGGCCGCGAGCGCCTCTGCCGTCTCGATCCCGGCCTCGACGAGCACGTCCTTGTCGAAGCCGAGGCCGACGAACTTCTCGCCGGCGAAGCCGGACGGGAGGTTCTTGAAGGCGCGCCTGTTCTTGTCGATGACGCTGACGGTGTGACCTACGTTCTCGAGAGCTCCGGCGAGCTCGCTTCCGACCCGGCCACAGCCGACGATGACGACGTGCAACGTTGCTCCTGTGGTGTCGCCCACGGTGATGTCCGTGCGATGCGCAGCGAGATTATCATCTGGCAGATGTGCCCCCTAGTCCGTGGCTGCGGCAGCGCTTGTCGAGAACAGGGGCATGGGTGTAGTCCATTCAGCGCCCGACCACCACTCCGAGGACTCCCCGGCGCCGCCGGACTCCCGGGTCGATCGCCCGAGGCGATGTGACAGACACGGAAACGAAGACCACGCCACAGCCCGGAGTCCGGCTCGAACCGAGAGGTCCGAAGTCAGGCGCCATCCCGGAGGTTCCGGAACCGCCCAGCTTCAGGTTCAAGCGACGCCTCCTCGGCAAGCCCCTCCACACGGACCAGCTCAAGCACGAGCGCCTCGGCAAGGCGACCGCCCTCGCCGTGTTCGCGTCCGACAACCTCTCGTCCGCTGCCTACGCGACCGAGGAGATCCTCCACGTTCTGATCCCGGCCGTTGGCCTGCTTGCGTTCAGCTACGTGGTACCGATCACGATCGCGATGCTCGTGGTGCTGTTCTTCCTGATCCTGAGCTACCGCCAGACGATCAAGGAGTATCCCTCGGCAGGTGGCGCCTACATCGTGACGAAGGACAACTTCGGCGAGGTGCCTGCCCAGGTTGCCGGGGTCGCTCTCCTCACGGACTACATCCTGACCGTCGCCGTTTCGGTCTCCGCCGGATCTGGTGCCCTCACATCGGCTTTCCCCGCTCTGGAGCCCTACGCGGTGCCGATTGCGCTCTTCTTCATCGCGATCATCGCGTTCGGGAATCTCAGGGGCGTGAAAGAGTCGGGCTCGGTGTTCTCGGTCCCGACCTACTTCTTCGTCCTGAACATGGCGGTGCTGCTCGGCATCGGTCTCGTCAAGGAGTTCCTCGGAAGCGGGCTGCCTCTCGCGGAGGCGTACGTGCCTCCGGCGGGTGCGATACCGGTCGAATCTGCCGACGAGGGACTTGTCGGATTGGCTTTTGCCTTCATGATCATGCATGCCTTCGCCTCGGGCGGCGCTGCGGTCACGGGGGTCGAGGCGATCTCCAACGGCGTCCCGGCCTTCAAACCTGTCGAGTGGAAGAACGCCCGCACGACGCTGGTGATCATGGGCTCCCTCCTCGGCGTCATGTTCCTCGGACTCTCCTGGTTCGCCCACGTGATGGAGGTGCCGCCCTACGAGGACAACTTCCCGACGGTGATCTCCCAGATCGGCTACCTCGTGTTCGGCGGTGGAGCGGGTCTGGGAAAGGTGCTGTACTTCTCGCTCCAGGCGGCGACGATGCTCATCCTCGTGATGGCGGCGAACACCAGCTTCGCGGACTTCCCGCGCCTTGCCGCGTTCGCGGCCGGCGACTACTTCATGCCGCGCCAGTTGACCAAGCGCGGGCACCGGCTCGTCTTCTCGAACGGGATCCTCATGCTCGCCGGGCTTGCCGCGCTTCTCGTGGTGTTGACGGGAGCTGTCGTATCGCGTCTCATCCCTCTGTACGCCATTGGGGTCTTCACCGGCTTCACGCTCAGTCAGTCCGGCATGGCACGCCACCATGTCAGGAAGAAGGAGCCGGGATGGAAACGCGGGCTCGTCATCAACGCCTTCGGTGCGATCCTCTCCTTCGTGGTGCTGATCATCGTTGCCGTCACGAAATTCCTCGACGGTGCATGGCTGATCCTCGTCCTCGTTCCGATCCCCGTCCTGGTCCTGCTTCGTCTGAACCGGCAGTACTCGGGTGAGATCGACGTCCTCGAGGACGATGCCAAGGCGGCTGCGGAGGCGCCGATCCTCCCCAAGCACACGGTCCTCGTGCTCATCGACAACATCACGAAGGCGTCGGCGCGGGCGATCCAGTACGCCCGCACCCTGTCCCCCGACGACCTGCGTGCGGTCCACGTGGCGGTGAATCCCGAGGAGGCCGATGCACTTGCCTCCGAGTGGTCGCGTCTCGCGCTGAGTCGCATGCCTCTCGAGCTCGTCGAGTGTCCCGACAGGCGAATCGACCGTGCGGTGCTCGAGCTCGTGATCTCGGAGGTGGCCGACGGGGAGACAGAGGTGTCGATTCTCATCCCGCGCCGCGAGTACGCCAAGTTCTGGCATCGGCTGCTCCACGATCGGACGTCGGACAACATCTCGAAGGCGATCGCCCGGGTCCCGCATGCCAACGTCACGTTCGTCCCCTTCCATTTCGCGGACGTCGACAGGGACGGGCGGCCGGACCAGGTCCCGATCGAGCCGGCGAAGTACGAGTTCACCGCACGGACGGACTCGCTCACCGACGAGGAGGTTCCGACCAGGTCGGACGCGGAGGGACTGACGGCGATCAAGGACGTGGTCTGGCGCGACCGGGTGAAGGTGATCGGGAAGGTGCACGCGATGCGTGTTCGTCCGTGGAAGCAGTCGGCGTATCTCGAGTGCACGATCGAGGACGATACGGGACGGCTCCTGGTCGTGTTCTCGGGTAGGCGGAGGATCCCCGGCATTGCACTCGGGACACACATGACCGTGGAAGGCGTCGTGGGTGAACACCGGGGCCATCTGGCGGTGCTGAACCCCAACTACACACTCGCACCCACCGAGGCCTGAGGGGCCAAATGGCGGGCTGAGGTGGGCTGGCCGGTCAGCCGACGGTAGCCCTACGGATTGCCGACAGAGCCTCGTCGTGGTGCGCCGACGCACGCAACTGCGAGTTGAACACATGCCGGACCACACCTTCTGGGTCGATCACGTAGGTCACGCGGCCGTCGAGCAGCCCGAGCGTCTTCGGGACGCCGTAGGTTTTGCGCAGCTCACCGGAGGCATCGCTCACGAGGGTGAAGGGAAGCCGGTGCTTCTCCGCGAAGGCGCGGTGCGAGTCGACGTCGTCGCGGCTGACGCCGATGACGGCAGCGCCGGCGTCGGCGAAGTCCTCGTGGGAGTCGCGGAAGGAGCACGCTTCGCGGGTGCAGCCCGGCGTGTCGTCCTTCGGATAGAAGTAGAGCACGACCCACTTGCCATGGAGCTCCGAGAGGGTCACGGACTCTCCGTCTTGGTCCTGGAGTGTGAAGTCGGGGGCTGGGTCGCCGGGTCTGACTGCCATCTGGGGATACTTGAGTGTCGTGGGCTCGAACGGAAGACTTCCAGTACTTCGACAGGCGAGCAAGCGACGGATTCACGTGGGCCGATTTCGAGACGGCATCTGGGACTACCTCGAGGAGCTGCGACGTCTGGCGACGCCGCTCCTGCGCGTCGAGCGGGCGGACCTCGTGGAGGATCCGGCGAGGGCGATTGCGACACTCAAGGCAGACGTTCGAAGCATCGACCCGGCCGTGCGGTGGTGCGTAGCGAGGCGCCTCCGGGAGGTGAACCCCGCGTTCCATGCGCGGGACACGAGCCTGCTGGAGCTCACACTGGGAGATCCGGTCCGGGCCGTCCGCCAGGAATCCATCTCGGTGCTCGGGCTTCTCTCCCCGGAGTTGCCGCCTGCGATCGTCCGTCACGTGGTCGACCGCGTCCTGTGCGACGACGCCTCCGTGGTCCACGAGGACGGGCGTGTCCTCCTCGCCGTGCACTCGGTGACGAGCGACGCCGACGCTGTGGTTTCGGAACTCCTCGGGGAGCTCGATGATCCCGACCCGTACGTCCGCGCGGGGATCGAGACGAGGTTGAGGGCACTGGCCCACTTCGACTCTCATCGCGCCGTTCCGGTGTTCGAGAAGGGGCTCGCAGACGAAGCGGTCGAGGTGCGGGAGGCGGTGGCCGGCTCCCTGGCTCTGGCCACGTGGAAGGACGTCGAATCTCTCGTCGACCTCGCCCTCGAGGACGGGGATCTCGACGTCAGGCGGCTGGCGTTCGACGCTCTGCTGGCTGATCGTCTCGTCGAGGCGCCGGTAGCAACCATCGATTCCATGAGGGCAGCGCTGGCGAGTGGAGACGTGGTTTCGAGGATGATCGCCGCCTGGGGTCTGTCCTCGGTGGCCCGTGCGGCACCCGAGGCCGCAGCGGTGATGTACGAGCTGGCGCTCTGCGATCCCGACGCGAACGTGCGTGCCTGGGCCGAGGCCGCAGTGCGGGAGACGGCGCGTCGCGATCCTTCCCTGCTCGAGATCCTCATGCGATCTGCCCTCTGGGATCCGACCGCCTTCCGTGCGATCACGTTCTCACTGTCGCTTCGCAGTATCGGGGAGATCCACCCGGCTCTCGGCGAGGCCTTGGTCGCTCTCTCCTACTGTGGGCCGGTCCTGCACGTCGACTTCGTGGCAGAGATCGAGCGCCGCCTGGCGGCGGCGCTTGTCACGTGGGCGGATTCAGACACCGTGGAGGTGTCTGAATCCGCCCACGTCGGGGGGTGACGGGGACGTGGGTGGATTTGGGTACGCCTGAGGTACCTCAATCCGCCCACGTGGATGGGGTGGCGGCCATGCGGCTGCCGATCTCGGCGAGACGCGGGGTGGCCGAGCCGAGCATGAGCTCGAGAGTCTTCGCCCAGAGGTAGTAACGGTGGAGGGGATAGTCGACGTCGACACCGATTCCGCCGTGGAGGTGGACTGCGGCGCGGGCCACGTTGTAGGCGGCGTCGGACGCCCAGAACTTTGCAATGTCGAGCTCGTCGGTCGCGTCGAGGTCCTGGTCGAGGCGCCACATGGCCTGCCAAGTCGTGAGGCGCATCGCCGTCACGTCTATGTAGGAATCGGCGAGGCGCGTGTGAACCGCCTGAAAGCTCCCGACTGGGACGTCGAACTGGTAACGCGTGCGGGTGTATTCCGCCGCGATGTGGAGGGAGCGGTCCGCGACGCCCAGGGCAGCGGCGCACACCAAGACTGACATGCGGTCGAGAAGCCAGGACAGGGGGTCGGGGTCGTTGCCGACCGACACGACACAGGAACCTGCGACCGCGACCCCGCTCAGAGTGAGGACGGATTGGGGTTCGAGGCTGGTGACCTCCTGGGCGACACCGGAGATCCCGGGCGCGTCGGTGTCGACCAGGAAGAGGCCATGACGGCCGTCACCGGTCGTGGCGCTCACGAGCACGTACCGCGCGAGACCCGCGTAGGGCACACAGATCTTCACACCGTCGAGGACCCAGCCGTCCCCGTCGGGTCGGGCCTTCGTTGCCGGCGTTGCCGCCGGCGCCGCGTCGGGTTCGACGAGAGCCACCGTGAGGAGGTCCTCGCCGGAGACGAGTCCGGGAACGACCGCGGATGCGAGGCTCTCCGGGGCGAGCTCGACGAGTGCGAGCAGGCCCGCGAATGTGGGAAGCGCCGGAACGCGGGGCAGGGTCCAGCCGACCTGCTCACAGACGAGGCCCAGCTCGGTGAGCCCCATTCCGAGTCCGCCGAACTCCTCGGGGACGGTCACGCCCAGCAGGTTCGCCTCCGCCAACTTCTCCCACAGCTCCCCGTCGAAGCGCTCGTCG
>QWHP01000581.1 GCA_021404985.1 Actinobacteria bacterium ATB1 | reverse complement strand
ACAGGTCCTCACCATGCTCGACCTGCTCGAGGACTCGATCCGCGCGAACGACCCGACGATGAGCGACGAGCTCATCGCCTTCGAGGTGTGGCGGGGTGTTCGTCTCGGTCGCCAGACGGCCCCGCCGGCCTTCTTCTGGTACTGGCATTGCGGCTACCGGGACCGCTGGAACAACGGGGACTGGAACGACCCTGACATGGCTCGCGGCTTCGACGACTACTTCGACGAGGCGGTCCGCTCCGGATGGTGGGAAGGGCTGGCACGCCCCGACCCCGACACGCCTCCCCGCGTCCTGATCGAGTGCGGGGGCAACACCCTTCGTCGCACGCGCGGCGGACGCGGGATGCTCCTCGAGAACCTGTGGCCGAAGCTCGACATGATCGTCACGATCGACGTCCGCATGTCGACGACCGCCCTCCACTCCGACATCCTCCTCCCCGCGGCCCAGCACTACGAGAAGATCGCGACCAACATCCCGATCACCACCCTCGTCCTGTCCGACATCGCTGCGGCCCCCGTGGGAGAGGCGAAGTCGGAGTGGGAGATCTTCGCCGATCTCGCGAAGGCCGTCGAGAGAAGGGCGGCTGCCCGGGGCCTGGACACCTACCGGCGCGGCCAGGACTCCGGCGATGTGCGCCGTTACGCCGACCTCTGGTCGAGCTACACGCTCGACGGCTCCCTCGACAGCCAGGAACGCGTCACGGACGAGGTGATCCGAGATGCCGCCTTTGCCGGGATTCTCCCCGCCGGAACCGACCTCGCCAAGGTCCGGGAGAACGGCTACGTCCGCTATACGAAGTGGGGGAGGTTCGCCATGGCCAAGGGGCAGGCAACCCAGTTCCCGAAGCAGGGCGAGTCCTTCAGTGTGTTCCGCCGCCACGTCGAGGACGGTGACCCCTACCCCACCCTCACGCGCCGAGCCCAGTTCCTCATCGAACATCCGTGGTTCGTCGAGGCGGGCGAGGACCTTCCGGTACACAAGGCGCCCCCGAAGATGGGCGGCGTCTACCCCTTCAAGCTGACCACGGGCCACAACCGCTGGTCGGTCCACGAGATGAACATGGCGAACCCCAAGCTCATCCAGACCCACCGGGGAGAGCCGCATGCTGTCATCCACCCGGACGATGCGGCAGACCTCGGAGTCGTCGACAACCAGCCTGTGCGGGTCCACAACGACGCCGGATCGTTCGTCGTCCGCGCGAAGTTGTCACCTGCGCAGCGGCCGGGAGGGGTCACCGTCTACAACGGCTGGGCCCCCTACATGTTCGAGGACTGGACGGGACCCAACGACGCCGAGCCCGGCATGGTCAAGTACCTGGGCTTCGCCGGCGGCTACGGGCATCTACGCTACGGGCCGATGGAGTGGCAGCCGGTCCCGATCGACCGCCACGTCAACGTCGGCATCGAGCCCGCCTGACCGCGTGACCGCTGCTCGGCCGGCATGCGTCGAGCGAACAACCACCCGGGCAGATCCAGACACCACAGATCTGACTGAATCCACACACGTC
>QWHP01000580.1 GCA_021404985.1 Actinobacteria bacterium ATB1 | reverse complement strand
GCGTGTCAACCCCGCCGATTACCACACGATCCCGCTCAGGCACAGGGTCTGCGACCTGAGTCGACCCGGCCTGGCCCCCAGTCGCGCTCGCCAGACACGAACTCCACAACGACCTTCTCACCTCCTGAACCGAGAGAGGCCATCCCGGACGAGACACCACGCGCGTGTGTCCGTGGAAGCGCGTGCAGGTTCTGGCCATCGCGAAACGTTCCGCTCATTCCCGGTGCACCGGGGCGCAGACCCGGATGGGCCACGTCATCATCGCCTGCCCGACCGGCTCCGGGACTGTCTCGGGGGCGTCGTGATCGTCGAGACGGCGGCAGGATTCCGTCCCGAGACCGGCGGCGATGCGGCCCTTGCGGCGACGAAAGTGCGTTGCGGTCCGTCGCCCGCCACATCCAGAACCCCGCGTGTTTCCGCAGGAAGCGCGCGATTCTCTTCTGGGATCGGTTGCGGGTCAGTTGGCGAGGAGCCAGCGGAGCGGCCCGCGTCCTCGGACGTGCCTCAGAGGACGTCGCCCAGGGTCTGACGCGCCAAGTGGTCGAGGCGGACCGTCGGGCGGGCACCGAGATGCGAGATCACCTCTGCCGCGGCGACAGAACCGAGCTCGCCGCTTGTCCGGGAATCGAGCCCGCGCGTCAAGCCTGTCAACACCCCGGCCGCGTAGAGGTCGCCCGCTCCTGTCGTGTCGACGACGTCGTCAACGGTTACGGCTTCGACGCGATGGAGTGAGCCGTGCTCCAGGACCACGCTCCCGGCCGGCCCCCGGGTGAGGGCGGCATGCTCGCAGACCTCCGCCACCGCCGCGGTGGCGGCGTCGAATCCCGTCCCGAACAGGGACGTGATCTCGGCCTCGTTCGCGAACAGGATGTCGACGTGATCGAGCAGACCGAGGAACTCCTTGCGATGACGCTCGACGCAGAAGGGGTCGGAGAGCGACATGGCAACTCTTCGTCCGTTGGCAGAGGCGATCTCGAAAGCCAGCACGATGGCTTCCTTCGCCGAGGGCTCGTCCCACAGGAATCCCTCGACATACGTGACCTTGGAGGCGGCGACAAGATCGGCGTCGATGTCCTCGGGCCCCAGTCGCTGAGCAACCCCCAGATGGGTACACATCGTGCGCTGCGCGTCCGGTGAGACGATCACGAGACAGCGTCCCGTCGGTTCGGCGCCGTCGGACGCCGGCGTCTCGAACGAGACACCCTGGGCGCGGAGGTCGTGGCGGAACACGATGCCGAGCTGGTCCTCGGCAACCTTTCCGACGTAGGCCGGACGGCCACCGAACGAGGCGACACCCGCAACCGTGTTCGCAGCCGAACCCCCGGAGACCTCGACTCCGGGACCCAGCCGCCTGTAGACAGCCTCGGATCTGCCGGCGTCGACCATGGTCGCAGCGCCGCGCTCGAGGCCCATCTCCTCGATGAAGCCGTCGTCCTCGTGACTGAGGACGTCGACGAGGGCGTTGCCGATACCGAGCACGTCGAATGTGGCGTCGGCCACCGTGACCACC
>QWHP01000112.1 GCA_021404985.1 Actinobacteria bacterium ATB1 | reverse complement strand
CATCAGTGCATACTCCCCGTTCGTCCTGCCCTTCCTGAACCTCAGGAATCCGCCCTCGTCGAGCCGGAGTAGGCCGGACCGGTGCAGATAGCGCAGCGCCTTGGACCAGTCGCCGGATCGGGCAGCCTGCTCGGCGGCGTCGAGCCACTCGTCGGCCGATCGTGGCCGGCGACGAATTGCCGTTCCGGTGACGACGTCGACGGCATCTACCGCGTCGTCCTCTTCGTCGTTCCCGTCCTCGCCACGACGATTCCGGAGGATCGTGCGGGTCGTCAGGAAGAGGGCTGCAGACAGCGCGATGACGAGGAGTCCGATGATCAGCTCGTCGAAGAACGCCGGGACTCCGGGGAGGTCGGGGACGTCGCCGGAGGGAGGTTCCGGCAGTGTCGTGGGGGTCTCGCAGCCGAGCACATCACAGGCGGTCCGTTGTGCGTCCGTCGGATTGACGGGCTCGTAGTCCGATTCGCCAGCCTCCTGCGCGACCACGACGCCGGTGAGCGGAAGCGAACTCGCCCCCAGCACGACCGATAGGAGCGCGACCGCGAACGTCCACCGGAGACGGTGGCCTCCTCGCTCGCTCACCTGCGCCGCCGGTCCTGTTCTATGACGAGCATCTGGATGTCGAGGCCTTCGCGCCGGACGCGAAGGTCCGCGTAGGCGGCGACCGGAACCAGGGAGATGACAGATCCGAGTAGAGCCATGATGGCGATGTCCACCCCGGCTTTCAGAGTGTGGGAGGGAATCGAACCGTGCAGCAGATCGAGCCATTCGGAGATCCATCCGGCACCGACGGCGATCGCCACGACGAGAGAACCGAGGAGGAAGGCGAGGATCAGGAACGCGACCCCCATTCGCCACCACCCTGCCAATCGAGCGAGACCGAAGCTGCGTCCGAGTGACCTGAGGGTTCCGCGACCCTCCGCGAGCCGGACGATAGGAAGGAGCGACACGGGCACCGCGAGTGCAACGGCAGCCGGATACCAGAGTGTGAGGACGACCGGAGGTACCCAGTCGTTCGGCCACGTCCACATCGGAACGGTCGCGACGAACACCGGCAACCAGAGGATGGTGTAGACGATCAATACGGGTGCGGCCCGCAGGATCTCCGAACCTCGACGGGCAACGGGGGCACTTCGCGCGGCCGCGCGTCCGAACCAGACGTCGTTGCCCATCCTCGCCAGGGAGACCGAGCAGAGACCGAGACCGAGCACGATGCTTGCCGCGACTCCGGCTCGGACAGCAGTTGCCCAGCCGCCTCCCGGGTCGAACGTGGCGCCGTTGCGAGACGCGACGATCTCGAGACCCAGGAGCAGCAGCCTCGGGACACCCACAAGGATCAGGGCCATCCCGAGGAAGGCCATGGGGGCGGACAGAAAGACGATCGCTGTGACGTCGAGGAGCTCGGCGGCGTTGAGTGGGCGCAGGCGGATGAGGTTCTCCACGGGCGGCGCCCCGGCCGTTCGGCCGTCGGGGTCCCCCGCGAGAAACCCGTCGGATCGAGCGGGTGTCGCCTGTTGTGGGGCGGCGAACCTGGCGGGGTCCTGGGTGATCGCCATCGGCATATCATGGCAGAGCAATGCTCTATCTGGACCACGCTGCCTCGACGCCGCTGCGGCCCGAGGCGAGGACTGCGTTTGCTGATGTCCTGGCGCTCGGTCCTGCGAATCCTACAGGCGCCCATGCGCGTGCCCAGGCCGTCCGTGCGGCGCTCGAACTGGCGCGAGAGCGCCTCGCGGGATGCCTCGGCGTCCTGCCGGGTCGGGTCGTGTTCACCTCCGGTGGCACCGAAAGTGACAACTGGGCCGTGCGGGCGGGGGCGAGCAGGGGAGTCGTCCTCTACAGCGCAATCGAGCACCCTGCCGTCGCGGTGCCGGCGCGTGCCTCGGGCGGGATCGAGATCCCGGTCTGCCGATCGGGAGTCGTCGATCTCGACGCCCTCGAGGCGGTCCTGCGTGCCCACGCTTCCGATGCGGCCCTGGTCTCGGTCATGGCGGCGAACAATGAGACGGGAGCCGTGCAGCCGTTGCCCGAGATCGCCGCGCTCGTGCGGGACATCTGCCCCGATTGCCTCGTGCACACCGATGGCGTGCAGGCATTCACGAAGGAGCCGATCGACGTGGGTGGTTCCGGCATCGGGGCCCTGAGCCTGTCCGGTCACAAGATCGGAGGTCCGGTCGGGATCGGAGCAATGGTGCTCGGACAGGAGGTCGAGCTCGAGCCCCTGCTTCTCGGAGGCGGACAGGAGAGAGGCCGCCGTGCCGGCACTCCCGACGCGGCGGGGGCCTCAGCCCTTGCAGCGGCGGCGGTCGCCTCGACCCACGAGGACTGGGCGAGGGTGGGATTCCTGAGGGACAGGCTCGAGGCAGGACTTCGCGCCGAGATCGACGATCTCGTCGTGTACGGATGCGAGGCGCCGCGCCTCGTCACGCACACCTTCATCGGTATCCCACAGGTTCCGGCGGACATGGCCGTGATCGCCTGCGATCGTGCAGGGCTGGCGATCTCGGCGGGTTCGTCGTGCAGCAGCGGTGCCCAGGGGGCGAGCGGCACCCTCGCCGCCATGGGTGCCGACGGTTCAGGTGCCCTCCGGCTGTCGCTCGGTTGGTCTACCTCGCTGGACGAGGTCGATCGGGCGCTCGACATACTCGTCGACGTCGTCGTCAAGTTGAGAGGTTGACTGTGCGGCGGTCGGCGCCGAGGTCGGTGATGGTGGCGATGTCCGGCGGGGTCGACTCCTCCGTGGCGGCGGCTCTCCTGGTGGAGGCGGGCCACGAGGTCGTCGGCGTCACGATGAAACTCCACAGCGAACCTGCCCCGGGCGGCCCGAAGGCCGGCTGTTGCACGGTCGACGACGCCGAGGATGCAAGATCCGTAGCCGCCACGTTGGGCATACCCCACTACATGGTGAACCTGTCAGTCGAGTTCACGGCTGCGGTGATGGATGCCTACTCGGCAGCCTACGCATCCGGTCGCACGCCCAATCCGTGCGTGGAGTGCAACAGGCTCGTCAAGTTCGACGAACTGCTCGCCCGGGCCGACCTACTCGGCATCGATGCCGTCGCAACAGGACACCACGCGAGGTTGTCGGACGGATCGGATGCGTCGGACTCTTCGGGCGCCGCTGGGTCGCCGAGGTTGAGGCGAGGGTACGACCGGTCGAAGGACCAGAGCTACGTGCTCGCATGTGTGAATCCATCCCACCTGGGGCGCCTGCTCTTCCCGATCGGGACGCTGACGAAGGATCGGGTGAGGAGGATCGCCGAGGGGTTGGGACTCAGGACCGCCCGCAAGGCCGAGTCGATGGAGGTCTGCTTCCTCCCCGGGGGCAAGGAGGCCTTCCTGTCCGCAAGGCTCGACCTGGACCCGGGTGACGTGCTCGACCGGGAAGGCACGGTGGTGGGGCGACATCGTGGAGCCGCCCTGTACACGATCGGACAGAGACGCGGCCTCGGAGTCGCAGCGGGAGCGCCGGTCTTCGTGGAAGCCGTAGACGTGTCGTCGAACACGATCCACGTCGCTCCGACTCCGCCCGAGTGCGAGGTCCTGTCGGTCGTGAGAACCGTCTGGTACCGGCCCCCGCCCCTCGACCCCCTCGACGTCGAGGTGCAGACCAGTGCCCACGGTGCGCCACGCCGCGCCCGGGTCGTTGCCGCCGAGGGCGGTGGTGCGGCATCGGTCCGGCTTGACGAGCCGGTACCGGCGCCTGCCCCGGGACAACTTGCCGTCTTCTACGAAGGTGACGAGGTCGTCGGTTCAGGCGAAGTGGTGTCCGCGACCCATGCGGAAACAGTGCCCTCTCGCTAAACACCTGGCCCGTTCGTGCCGATGATCCGACCATGGGGCCCCCCCAAGAAGCGCCCTGTGGCGAGACACTCGACAACGTCAACCGCTATCGTGACAGCCTCTTGGTGGGCCGAGTAGCCCATGTGACCCTCGTGGGGGCAATTGCGTTCGCCGTCATGGCTCTGGCGAACGCCCTCTTGGGCGTTTCCCTGGCTGCCCTGGTCGACGTCTCCGCCGCCGTGGCCCTAGTCGTGGGTCGCCGCAGGGTTCTACGAGCCGAGAGCGACACGCATGTTCGCCGCCTGGCGTCCATGATCCTCGCCGTGCCCGTTGTGGTCATCGTCCTGCTCGACAGCTTCCAACCGGGAAACAACGTCTACTGGCTCGGCTGCGTGCCTCTCGCCGCAGCATGGTTCCTCGACGAGAAGGCAACGATCCACTGGACGGGGGTGACCATCGCCGCGGTGATCGTGACCTCGATCGCCATCGCATTCAACATCAACGGGGAAGATGTTGCACCCGCGGTTGCCCTCGGGAACATGGCGTATCTCGGTGTCTTCATGGGCACTGTGGGTGCCATCGCCGTGGCGGCGCGTCGAGTTCTCGAGCGGCACGTGGCAGAGGTCGAACGGCACAGAGTCCAAGCAGAGAAGGCCAAAACCGATCTCGAGGTTCTCAACGACCAGCTCGCGGACCGCGTGAGAGAGAGAACCCTGAGGCTCGAACAGGCACTCGAGGACGTGCGTACCACGGCACGGGCCAAGGCAGTCCTCATGTCCAACTTGACACACGAGTTCCGGACCCCCCTCAACGGGATCATGGGTGCGTCCGCTCTCCTTGCCGACTCGGAGCTGTCCGGCGAGCAGAGGGACCTCGTCGAAGCTCTCCGAGGCAGCGTCGGGGCCCTCAGGAGCATCCTCGAGGGAATCCTCGACTGCGTGGGCATCGAGTCGGGGGCCCTTCAACTCGCGGACACGGCCTTCGACCCGGGGGCGGTGGTCGAGAGCGTGGTCTCGGAGCACACTCACGCAGCGACCGACAAGGGTTTGGCACTCGAGACTCTTTGTCATCCTTCGACGCCGCATACGGTCACGGGGGATCCTGTACGCGTCCGGGAGATCCTCAACTGCCTCGTCGACAACGCCGTCAAGTTCACCGACGCCGGACACGTCGTCGTCAGCTCCCGTTGGGTCGACGGAGAGGGCCTGCACATCTCGGTCGAGGACACCGGCTGCGGATTCGACGTACGTTACAAGGACGAGCTCTTTGCTCTGATGCTCCAGGGAGACAGCGGGATGACTCGCGCTTACCAGGGTCTCGGCGTGGGCCTCGGCCTCGTGCGACGACTCGTGGATCTCATGGGTGGAGACATCGACGTCGACTCCGACGTCGGAGCGGGAAGCAGGTTCGAGGTCATCCTGCCGCTCGAGAACCCCCAGTTCGAAGAGGGGGCGGCCGTCTGCCTTGCCGGCTGCCGGGTCCACGTCGTCGCTGCCGAGCCGTGGGGTGCGCTGCTTGAGGCGGGAGTCCGTGAGCGTGGAGCCGAGGTCACCGTGTCGGATTCGGAGCCGGTCAACTGGGACTTCGACGTCATGCTGCTGCACGAGAGCGTCTCCGACGCAGAAAGAGCAGCGATAGTGATGCGATCGGGTGAGAGACCGATCGTGGCCTGCCGCGCGCCGCTGAACTGGCGGGATCTCCTTGAACGTCTGTGCTCGGCCTGCGACTCCTCCCAGCCCTCAGGATCGTCTTCGACTGCATCCGAGAAGAAGGAGAGTTCGTGGGTCGTGCTGGTCGTGGAGGACAACATCCTGAACCAGAAGGTGCTCAAGGCGATGCTCGAGCGGGATGGTTGCGAAGTCGTCCTCGCCTCTGACGGCCGGCAGGGAGTCCAGGCCTACGAGGCACGCATCGATTCCGTCGAGGTCGTTCTCATGGACTGCCAGATGCCGGTGCTCGACGGTTATGGAGCCACTCGGGAGATCAGGGCGATCGAATCGGCTCGAGGGCAGAAGCATGTACCCATCGTCGCCGTGACGGCGAATGCCGGACCCGACGACCGTGAGAAGTGCCTTGCGGCAGGCATGGACGAATATGTGGCGAAACCGGTCACACCCGACGAGCTCGGCGAGGTGCTCGGTCGTCTCGACCTGGCCTTCGAGAGCCGTCCGGACGTGCGTCAACCCGAGGGATAGTCCTTGGGTCGGCCGAGACTCAGCCGGACGCGTCTCGGAGTGCGAAAGGGCTGAGCACACCTTCCTCCACCAGTGCGGCAACCGAACGCGCAATCGTTTCCGCCGTTCCTTCGGGCGTCGTGTTCTGCAACACTTGGGCAACGGTACGGATCTCGGGCAACCACATGTAGACGCGGTCGGCCTGCTGGCCGACGATCTCGAACCCATGCGCGAGCATGAGGACATAAGCCTGGGACCGCGTATTCGTCACAGCGATCGCACCTGTGGCACCGAGTTCGACCGCTCGTGTGTATGTGAGGCCCACGAGTCCCTGACAGATTCGCACGCCTTCCCGTGACTCCACATCGACGGCCAGCGCGTCGATGTGGAGGATCCCCGTCGCCGGGAGGCACCCGTAGATTTGGTGGAAGCGCTCGAGCGATGGCCCGTCCGGGTAGACGGACTGCTCCTCGTACATCCTCTGGATGGCGCCTTCGCGATCTGTGACTGCCCCGTACATGACCCCGGAGATCGGTGAACCCTCGGACTCCATCACGGCCACGACGGGTGTCCAGCGGTCCTTGGCCATCAGCACATCCTCGAGGGTCTTGACGACCTTGTCGATCGGATACACCTCTATCAACAGGCCCTCTCCGCAGAGGGGGCAGACGGGCCCGGCCGCGGCTGCGGCGCGTTCGAAGTCGGGCAGCGGGATGAGCCCTTGGCAGCTCACGCAGCGGGCACCCTCACCCCAGATGAACTCGCCGGTCGCGCTTGTCTCCGGAGCACCGAAGACTCTGCGGTAGCAAGCGGCAACGTCCTCGAGTCGATGGGCGCGCTGGAGATCGGCGAGCGACGTCAGCCGCATCCCCCGGAATCTGCCGCTGAGGGCTTCCGAGGACGCGAACACAGTCCCTGCTGCCTCGATCCTCCAGATACCTACGACCCTGTTGGGTACGGGGCCGAGGATCTCGGCATCATGCACGCGCGGCTCACGTCGCCCCTCGTTGCCCAAAGCGAACCTCCCAGACGAAGCGTCGATTCTGGATTCAACGGACGCTGTTCCCGAGCCTGCTCCGGGTGTGAAGATTGTCGGGACGAAGGGTAGGGTGGCCGGATGTTCGGACGACGTCACGACGCGACCCTCTCGAGGGATGTTCCCCACTACAGGCGCATCATGCCGTACCTGATGCGTACCAGAACCGAATCCGCCGTCTACTTCGAGCAGCAGGTCGACGTGACGCGAACCGAGGCGTTCCTGCGTGACTTCGCCGAGGAGAACCCCGACCTGCATGCGACGTTCTTCCACCTCGTCCTCTGGTCGGCGGTACAGGTGCTCCACGAGCGGCCGCGACTCAACCGCTTCACGGCGGGGGGGAAGCTCTGGGAGCGCAAGCAGATCGAGATCGGTTACTCGGCGAAGAAGAGGTTCGACGACGCGTCCCCGATCGTCGTCCTCAAGCGCTGCTTCGATCCCGGCCAGTCTTTCGTCGAGATGGTCCGCGACCTCAACGCGGACGTGAAGGTCGGCAAGTCGGACGAGAAGAGCCATGTCGACAAGGAGCTCTCCCTTCTCCTGCGCATGCCGGGTTTCATGCTCAAGGCAATGGTCGGGTTGGAACGAAAGCTCGACGATTGGGGCCTCCTTCCCGGCTTCTTTACCGACCCGGACCCGATGTTCGTGTCGGTCTTCATAGCCAACCTGGGCAGCCTGAAGATGGACTCTGCCTACCACCACCTCTACGAGTACGGGAACTGCCCGGTGTTCTGCGTAATAGGCCAGGTCAAGGAGCAGCCGGTCGCAGAGAATGGGGAAGTCGTCGTCAAGCGGATCGTGAGCCTGAAGTGGAGCTACGACGAGCGCATCGAGGACGGCCTCTACGCCCAGCGGGCTTTGGAGCGTCTGCGTGAGATCGTCGAGGATCCGGTGTCGCATCCCGCAGTGGGGGGTTCCTCGGGCACCCTCCGGCCGCCCCCGAAGCTGACCCTCAAGTCGAGCACTTAGGCGCTTGCGGACTCGGCATCGACAATTCATTCGCGATGGCGTGATCGGAGTTGGCTCCTGGAATCTGCTTGGGCTGTGCTCGCTTGGGTGGCGCGGACCTGACTTGGTTTGAACGGTTGGGACCTCGTGATTCCACAGAATCGTGCGGGGGTGCTGGACGCCCTTCCCGGTCTGGATCGGTTCT
>QWHP01000579.1 GCA_021404985.1 Actinobacteria bacterium ATB1 | reverse complement strand
CCGAGATCGCCGCGAGATGGTGCAACTCCTCGAGGCGCTTCTCCGTCTCCGGTGCGTTCTCGATCAGATACTTGAGGTGCATGGTCCCGTATGCGACGTGGCGCGCCTCGTCCTGCATGACCATGCGGAAGATCTGCTTGTCCACGTCCGTCTTGCCGAGGAACTCCCCGAAGCGGAACATCGACAGGATCGCACCCTCGAACGCGACGTGGACACCGTAGGAGACGAAGCCCCACGATCCGAACAGGAGGTTGTCGGCAAGCGTCCTCTGCGAAGCCAGGTGGCTTCCGAGGTTGATCCCCATCCCGAGACCACCCCCGTTCGCGAAGATCCGCTTGCGGAACACCTCCGTGTGCCTGGCCTCGTCCATCGCCTGGGTGGCTATGAACAGCTTGATCTCGTGGAAATAGGTGTTGAACTTGGGGATCCAGCTCGCCAGCACGTCGGTGGCTAGGTACTCCGCCATGGTCAGGAACGTGTTGAACTGGCAGAGCGCCCGCTCCATATCGGGCGGGAGCGACTCCATCCGTGACCACTCGATGTCCTCGGTCGCGCTCCACTGCCTGCTGCACGCCTCCTCGTAGAGGGGCACCAGGTTGTCCGCCCACACCTCCCAGCGATCGCTGATCTCCCAGTTCATGACGCTGGGGTCAGGTTCCGTTCCGGCGCCACGTGGTCCGGCGAGAGGCGGACCCTGCTCTCCCGGGTAGAGCCCCGACGCCTTGTCGATGTCCATGAGGGTGAGTCCTCGGCGCGAGGGCTCAGCCTTGATCCCCCACTGCCCCCAGCGCCCATCACCGGGCTCGGCCTGGAACCAACCGAGGTCGAAGTCACCACCGCGAACCCGCGCGCAGTACTCGTCCTCGGCCAACTCCGCGGTGAACTCTGCGGGAGTCGGGACCGTGCTGAACGCAGGCACGTCTTGGAGTCGCGTAGTCGTCGCCATACTGTGCACCTCGCACCTCCAAGTGCGCATCCCGCCAGAGCCTTGGATCGCCAGAGGGGAACGCACCAGTCAGATCGCGTCACCCACGAGTTCCGCAGCCCCGACCTCTTCAATTCTCTGACGTACATGTCATACAAGAACGACTTGTACGAGTCGACAGCCTAATGGGAGGTCACGAGAACGGGAAGAGGGCCGAAAGGCCCAAATCATAGGGGCACTACGTCCTATTGGTCGTACAAGGATTCTTTGTACGATCTGAACGACATCCCGTCCGGTGTACGGCCGGTGGACGCGTCGAGGGGGAAACATTGGGTTATCAGATCGGCATCGACGTAGGGGGCACGTTCACGGACTTCGTCCTCGTGCGCCCCGACGGGACCTTCGAGCTCGGCAAGAGCCCGACCACGCCACAGGACGAGTCGCGGGGAGTGATAACCGGCCTTCAGACGCTCGCCGCTGGAGAGGGGCTCACTCTGACCGACCTTCTTCGGGCGACAGACGCGATCGTCCACGGGACCACGACCGCCGACAACACGCTCATCGAGATGAGCGGAGCACCCACAGGATTGA
>QWHP01000111.1 GCA_021404985.1 Actinobacteria bacterium ATB1 | reverse complement strand
GGGTAGCCCGTTCCGAACGAGCACGCCGGGGCCGGAACCGACGCCCCTGCCGGAGGCGAAGTCCGAGAGATACGAGAGAGAGGACCGCCATGCAACTGAAGGGACGTACCGATCCTGGACCCGGCCAGGAGTCGGTTTGGGATTACCCGCGTCCTCCACGGCTCGAACAGGCGCGTCGCCACGTCCGTGTCGAACACCAAGGTCTCGTCGTCGCCGACACGCGCAATGCGTGGCGGGTCCTCGAGACGAGCCACCCGCCCGTGTACTACATCCCCCCCGACGACGTCGACCTCTCGCTGATGCATCCCGCCGGGCGACGGACGTTCTGTGAGTGGAAGGGATACGCCGTCTACCACGACCTGGCCGTCGGCAAGTCCCTGGTGGAGGCGGCGGCCTGGTCCTGCCCGGATCCCACCACTGCGTTCGTACCAATCCGGGACCACTTGGCGTTTTACGCCTCGCGGGTCGACCTCTGCAGTGTCGACGGCGACGTCGCAACAGCCCAGCGGGGCGACTTCTACGGCGGTTGGATCACATCCGACATAGTCGGTCCCTTCAAGGGCGGACCCGGATCCTCCTTCTGGTGAGGCGGTGCCTGCGACGGCCAAGGCATCGGAGTCACGGCCCGTCCAAGATCGCATCAGCCGCCGCCGGAAGGAGGCTGTCGAGATCGTGTGACGGGACGCGTCGCTCCTCGATGTCGCTCCGCGCAGCCCCGATGGGCAGATCCACGAGGGCGAGACGCACACGTCGCAGCGCCGGTTTCGACACGCTCCCGAGTCGCCGCTTCGCGAATCGGCGCATACCCGCCTCCGCCCTGCCGGCGAGCGCTGCAGCCCTACCCGCGACCTCGTCCGGCCACTCCCCCTCGAGGAGTTCCGAGCGCCTGTGAAGCATGAGGAGCCTGGCTCGCTCCGGGTTCCTTCGGCACCAGTCGAGACTCCAGAGGATCGCGGAGCGGCCGGCCTCGACCGGATCCCCTCCGCCCAGGACCGAAAGAAAGCCCTCCTGGAACTCCTCTGCGACGTCGAGCCAGAGCGTCGCGACGAGCAGATCCTTGGAACGGAAGCGATGGTAGAGACTCCCCGTCGGGGCCCCGAGATCCCCTGCGATCCCGGCGATCGTCGCCGCGCCGGGTCCTTGTGCCGCGATCCTGTGCAGGGCCGCCTTGAGGATGTCCCCCTCGTCGAAGCGGGGCTGGCGCCCCATGTCAGCGTCTCCGTCTTTTCCGGTCTTGACGTTCCTGTAAGAGATCTATCATTCTAGAACACTCACTCTAATTGGAGTTGCCATGGACAACCGTTTGGTGCATCACAACCGACTGGCCGAAGCGTTCATCGATGCGTGGAACACGCAGGATGTCGAGACCGTCCTCTCCTGCTACACCCACGATGTGCTCTACAGGGATCCGAACACGCATGGTTTCGTCACCGGAGGGGATGCGCTGCGTCGCTATCTGACGAAGCTCTTCTCGAGATGGACCATGCACTGGGCCGTACGCGAGGTCCATCCCTTCGAACCGACGGAGGGTGGCGAAGGGTCGGCGGTGCTCTGGACCGCCGACCTCGCCCCGGCCGGCCGGCCGGACATGAGCGTGACGGTCGACGGCATGGACCTCGCCCTCCTGCGCGGCGACCTCCTCTGGCGCAACGAGGTGTACTTCGATCGCAGCGCCCTCGCAGCCGCGCTCCTCCCTGCAGGCGGTGCCGACTCGTGACCGGCGAGCCACCCGTTCCAAGTCAGCGCGTACCGGCTGCGAAGGAGTCCACCATCTCGACGAGTGTCCGGGTCGCGAACCCGGTCGCGCCCTTGACGGTCCAACCGTCCGTCCGCTCGGCGCGCGCGGGACCGGCGATGTCGAGGTGTGCCCAGGGGCGATCGGCCACGAACTCGCTGAGGAAGAGTCCGGCGGTGATCGCGCCGCCATGGCGGTCGCCGATGTTCTTCATGTCGGCGACCTCGGAGTCGAGCATCCTGCGATACTCCCGGACCAACGGCATCCGCCAGACGGGCTCACCCGCCGCTGTAGCCGCGGCTTCGACCCGGGCTGCCAGGTCGTCGTCGTTGGAGAAGAGCCCTCCGTACCGGGGACCGAGCGCGACGACACACGCACCCGTGAGGGTCGCCACGTCGATCATTGCGTCGGGCTCGTGCTCGGCTGCGAGGCTGAGGCCGTCGGCGAGCACGAGCCGCCCCTCAGCGTCGGTGTTCAGGATCTCGACGCTCTTGCCGTTGCGCGCCCTGAACACGTCCCCCGGCTTCACCGCCCCCCCTCCGGGCATGTTCTCCGTCGAGGGAACGACAGTGGTCACGACCACGTCCGGTTTCAGCATCGCGATCGCCCTGGTCGCAGCCAAGACCGCCGCCGCGCCGCTCATGTCGGTCTTCATCGTCTCCATCCCCTCTGCTGTCTTGATCGACAGGCCCCCGGAGTCGAAGGTGATCCCCTTCCCGACGAGGGCGACATGGCCCCGGGCGGGTCCGTCGGGACGATACGTGAGGCGGATGAGGCGCGGTTCCTCGACGCTCCCCGCCGACACGGCGAGCAGACCACCGAGGCGCTCCTCCCGGATCCGTGCGAGATCCCAGATCTCCGCCTCGAGACCCTCCTCTGCCATGTCGAGCGCGCGGGCTGCGAGCTCTCGAGGGGGAAGTTCACCCGCCGGGGTGTTGGCGAGGTCCCGAGCGAGGACCGCTGCTTCGGACAGGACACGGCCCCGGGCGGCGGCGCCGGAGTCGCCCCCGACGATCACGAGCTCGGTGGTCCGAGGGGCGTCCGGCTCCGAGCGGTAGTCGTCGAAGGTGTACGAGCCGAGGAGTGCTCCCTCGATCACAGCCTGGGTTCCGGCTCGGCGGTCGCCGCCGAAGTCGATGAGCGCCACGGAGACTCGGCCCTGCTTGCGAGCGGAACGCGCTGCGCCTGCTGCGGACCGGCGGAGGACATCCACCGAGATGTCGCCGGCAGGACCGAGCCCGACCGCGGCCACCAACCGCGCCCGCACCGCTCCGTCCGAGGCCACGGTCCGCACCCTTCCCGGCTTCGGCTCGAAGGCGACGTCTGCCAGGAAACGGCTCAGACTCCCGTCCATCGCCTCGTCGATCATGCGGGCGGGGGGTGTGAGCGCGAAACCGTCGCCTTCTTCGTGGACGCCGACCAGGACCACGTCCGCCTCGACTTCTCCTGCGGGTGTGTCAGTGACTGTGACGGTTGGGATGCGCATGGGGACGCAGGATATCCGGAGGCGGACCGGCGGTCAGTCGCCGTGGAGGGTGCGAGTACGTGTCTCGGCTCGACGGGCGAGGAGGTAGACGAGGTCCCCGAGCCGGTTGAGGTATGCGACGACGAGCGTCCCGGGCAGCGCGCCACCACCGGCGAGTTCGGCAGCACGGCGCTCGGCGCGGCGGATCACGGTCCGGGCATGGTCGAGAGCAGCGGGTACGCGCTCTCCACCTGGGATGACGAACTCCGTCAGCTCGGGAAGCTCCGCCTCCAGCCGCTCGACCTCGACCTTGAGACGGTCACACATCTCTTGTGACACGAGGGTGACACCGTCGTCCAGCTTGCCGCGGTTCTCGGGCAGGGTGGCGAGCTCCGCACCCACGACGAAGAGGTCCCGCTGGAGCGTGAGGAGGATCTCGTGGAGGTCGCTCCCCGGCTCGATCTCCACCCGCGCCAGACCCAGGGCGGCGACGGCCTCGTCCACCGTCCCGTAGGCCTCGGGAGCCGGACTCGCCTTTGACACACGGCCTCCGTGGAAGAGCCCCGTGGTCCCGTCGTCGCCGTGCCCTGTGTAGACCTTCACGACGACGACCCTACAGGCTCTCCTCGCAGCTCTGGAGGAACCAACTCTGTGGCCCGCACCTCCCCGCGGGCAAAGACCTCCCATTCGCGCCTCGAGGAAGGTGATCGATACAGGCATGGTTGGAAATGGTCTGCCTGCAGTCAGGAGTGCGACAAGAAGCAACGGACTCCCCGGGTCGTTGTCGTGTGATGCGAGCCCGGTAGGAGTCGAGGACCGGCCCCTGGACATGCCCTATCCACCTTGACCTTCTACCTAACTGGAGGGTTTACCCTGCATGCAACAATCCGAGGAGGCCATGTGACCGTACTGACGACAGTGTCCGGGACTGTGCTCAGGGCAAAAGGGGAGCACAACCTTGGCCGCTCGTGTCCCTACTCGGGCACACGAGGCCAGTCGGTGAACGTGGATCCCACGGTAGGTCAGCACGCGAGGGAGTCCACGTGGGATCGTCTCGTCGGCACTGACACCCTGTGGTATTGCCCGGGGGCCGGCTGCCCCGTCGTGTACTTCGACGACACGCACGAACAGCTCTGGGGGGTGGCGGATCTTCGTACCACAGTTGGTGTCAAGACACGGCTCGATCCGGTCCCGGTCTGCTACTGCCGCAGGGTCACACGTGGACAGATCGCGTTCGAACTTTTCGAGCAGGGATGCTGCACGTCTGTCCGGGACATCAAAGAGTTCACACTGGCCAACACGGGCGAGCTCTGCCACGTGACGAATCCTTCGGGGCGCTGCTGTGGTGCGCACCTCAAGCACGTCGTCGAAGATCTGGTGAGCTCCCGAGACTCCGCTGCCCTCCAGGACAGCCTGGCCGAGGAGGCACTCGCATGCGCGGCGTGCGTACGAGGCGCCGACGAGGATGCCGTCCCCGGGCAATCCTGATCACCTTGAGCATGCAGCGACGCCCGCGACACCGGCCGAGCCTGCCATCTCGCACGCCGTGTACGGAAATGACGTGCTACCGGAACTTACGTTCTCTCAGAGGGGCAGAGTTCGAGCGCGCCGCTCAACGGGTCCCGGTAATGAGGAACCTCACCAAGGGCTACGCTCTTTTCCCGTGGCCTCGAAGTTCGATGTCGAGAACCTGGGTCCCGGCGGCCGCTACGCCGTCGAGCGGGTTGCGGACGTGGCGGGTGTCGGCGCGGGGTCCCGGGTCCTCGAGCTCGGGGCGGGGCACGGGATCGCTGCCATCCATCTGGCCGAGACCCGTCAGTGCCGAGTCGTCGCCACTGACATCGACATCGAGAAGCTCGAGCGGCTGCAGCGCCGTGTCCTCTCCCTCGGCCTCGAGACCTACGTCGACGCCTCACCACTCGACTGCACCAAGAACTTCCCGCACGCAACCGACTCGTTCGATCTCGTCCTCGCCGGATCAGTCCTCGACCGCACGGACGCCATGCACGTCCCCGTGCGCGAGGCATATCGGGTCCTACGTCCGGGCGGACACCTGGCCATCTACGGAGCGGTATGGAAAAGGGAGATCCGCGACGAGGCCGTGATGCGAGTCCTCGGCAAGCACATCCAGTCCATGCCGGACTACGAGCTCCTTCTCGCACAGCAGGGGTTCCGGATCGCGACGAGCAGGCTCCTGCCGGACCATCTCTGGGCGGACTATTACAGGCAGTTCGTCGAAGCTCTCGAGGACGAGTATGAGACCGAGCCGGACATACCCCAGCCATGGGGCTGGTACGAGGAAGCAGCAATCGTCCTCACACACCTCGACGTGATCGGTGTGGGTCTGGTGGTCGGCCGCAAAGACCCCATCGAGGAGCCTACGGGTCCGATCGAGATGGCAGCAGAGGCACTTCCCGAGCTCTCCGAGCTCACCGCCTCCAACTGACGCTGCCCGTCGCCAACCCACCCACGTCCCCCCCACAAACACGCACCTGGGCGGATCCAGACACCACAAACGTGACTCGATCCACCCACGTCCCCGACCCCAACCCACGTGGGCAGATTCAGACACCCATACGATGACCAGATCCACCCACGTGGGTCGTGAGGGATCCCTCGACGGCCATCCAGGCGACGACGACCGCTCCGACTGCGACCATCGTCGCCACGTAGCTGAGACCGGTCGCGGACATGACCGACGCGTACCCCGGCTCTCGGAGCGCGCGGCCGACGAGGACGAGGAGAACCGCCGAGAACGCGCAAAGCGCGACCCAGGCAAGGACCGTCAGAGTTGATGATTCGAGTGACGAGAAGATCCCGGACGGTGGGACGATCACGACGAGAACCATCGCAGCGAGGCTTCCGAGGGAGATGCGATTGAGACGCTCGATCGCTGTCTTGGGGAGCTTCGGGTCGATCAGGTACCAGTGCCCGAGCGCCATCTCGTCGGTCACCGCGCCCAGGAATGCCGCGCCTGCGAGCGCGCGCACCACGGACGCCGCCTCCGGAACCTCACCAGCGGACTGCGCGGCAACGAAGCCCAGCGCCGCGATCCCGGCAGCCGCAGCCACTGCCTCGAGCATGTCCTGAGCCGGCCGCCACTTCGCTGCAGCGACTGAGATCGAGACGAGTCCGGTCGCTCCGGCGACCGCCAGGAGCGGTTCAGCCCGGCCTCCGGCGGCCCACGCAAGGAACGCGAACCCCGCCGCCACGCCTGACACCAACCACGCGTAGCCAGGGGACGTGGCACGCCAGCGGGTAACGAGGAAGAGCGCCGACGACATGCCGGCCGCCCACTGGGCGAGGACGAGCTCGGGAGTGACGCTCAAGGAGCCTTCTACCTCAGATGTTCGTCGAAGAAGTCGAGCACGATCTGCCAGGCGTCGCTCGCCGCATCCTCATCGTATGCCTCGGGTCTCGTGTCGTTGAAGAAGGCATGACCGCAGCCCTCGAAGACCTCGAACCTCGACACCACACCGTTGTCCACAAGCGAGGCCTCCAGGGATCTGACCTTCTCGGCGCCCACAGAAGTGTCCTCGGCGCCGAAGATCCCCAGGAACGGCGGCATGTTCCGAAAGTCCGGCTCGATGCCCTCCCATGGAATCACCCCGTAGAAGTCCACACATGCACCGAAAGCCGGGTGTGCCGACGACGCCACGAGGGCAAGGCCACCCCCCATGCAGAAGCCCATGATCCCGACCTTTCCACCTCTGACGGACTCGTGTCCCAGAAGGTGTTCGGCGGCGGCCCTGCAGTCCTCGACAGCCCTGGGCACCTCGAGTCCGAGCATCAGCCGGCCGGCCTCGTCCGGCGCTCGCGTCGAGTCTCCCCGGTACAGATCCGGCGCGAGGGCCACATACCCACCGTCACCGAGTCGATCGCAGACATCCCGGATGTGGTCGTTCAGGCCCCACCATTCCTGTAGGACGACTATCCCCGGCCGGGGGTTCGTAGTCGTCGCCAGCCAGGCGGGAACCGGACCGTGCTCGGCCGGGATCTCGATCATTTCACCCATCGAGGTTCCTTGCACGCTCGATCTCGAAGGCTCGATGGACGTCGCGCGCGACTCCATCCCCCCTGTCGTCAGCAAGGTTGCCGCCGGAACCTCGGTCCGTGCCAGTCGCACCGAGAGTCGAACCCACGGACGCTCGCCCGCTGGCGGCGGAGTTGCACATCGCCCATCCGAACCTGGATTCTTCTCGGATGGAGATTCCCGCAAAGGGCTGGAAAGCCGACGAGATCCTGGAAACGCTCGAGGGCTACAAGTCGGACGACATCGACTGGCGCAGTGGCCGCACTTGGGCGTACGTATACGACCCCGGCGCGGCCGCCGAAGCGCTCATGAAGGAAGCCTTCACGTCCTTCATGACCGAGAACGGGCTCGATCCGACGGCCTTCCCCTCCACGCACCGCCTCGAAACGGAACTCCTATCGATGGCGATCTCGCACCTCCAAGGCGACGAGGACGCTGTCGGGAGCTTCACGAGCGGCGGTACCGAGAGCATCATCTGCGCCGTCAAGGCGTGCCGCGACTGGGCCAGGGACCACCGGCCCGAGATCACCGAGCCAGAGATCGTCCTGCCCGTCTCGGCCCATGCGTCCTTCCACAAGGCGGCTCACTATCTGGACGTAAGGACCGTTCTCACACCCACGGACGACACCACGTTCAAGGCGATCCCCGAGGCTGTGGACGACGCGATCTCCCCGAACACGATCATGGTCGTCGGCTCTGCCTGCCAGTACGCCCAGGGGGTCGTCGACCCGATCGCCGAACTCGGACGAATAGCACTCGACCGCGACGTCTGGCTGCACGTCGACGGCTGCATGGGAGGCTTCCTCCTCCAGTTCTTCAGGCAACTGGGTCGAGATGTGGAACCCTTCGACTTCACGGTGCCCGGTGTGCGGTCGATCTCCATGGACTTCCACAAGTACGCCTTCGCACCCAAGGGCGCGTCAACGGTGATGTACACGTCCAGGGAGTATCG
>QWHP01000578.1 GCA_021404985.1 Actinobacteria bacterium ATB1 | reverse complement strand
TGAAGGAATCCCTGAGCGTGTCCCACAGGTTCGATCCCGACGCGGAGGCGAAGAACCCGGTGACGGCACCCACGAGGATCAGCGGGGCGGCCTCGCCGATGGCCCGCGCGATCGAGAGGATCGTCCCGGTCAGGATCCCGGGCATGGCATAGGGCAGAACCAGGGTGCGGACCACCTCCCAGCGAGTCGCGCCGAGCCCGAATCCCCCTTCCCGAAGGGACCGGGGAACGGCACGCAACGACTCCGCCGTCGTGATCACGACGATGGGCATGACGAGGACTGCGAGGGTCAGACCCCCGGAGATCATGCTGCGGCCCCCGGTGAGGTCGCGCAGCACCCCGACGAAGATAGCGAGGCCGAGAATCCCGTACACCACCGACGGGACACCTGCAAGATTGCGGATGTTGAGGTTGACGAAGCGGGTGAAGCGGCTCTCGGGTGCGTACTCCTCGAGGTAGACAGCGGCCGCGACGCCGAGGGGGAACGCGACCACGACGACGAAGGCCGTCGTGAGGAACGAACCCACGATGCCCTGCCAAACGCCGGCTCTCTCGGGACGGGACGACAGGCCCGAGGTGACAAAGTCGAGTCCCCGGTCACGAAAGACCGGGATCGCCTGGCGGAAGACGTCGAAGAGGAGCGCGAGGAGGATCCCGAGCGTGAACAGAAGGGTGAAGAGCAACAACAACTGGAAGACGATGCCCCGGACGTCGCGCGAGCCCTTGCCGGTCAAGGCGGCGTGCACGACCTCGTCCACTGCGAGGTCCGGCTCGTAGGTGGAGATCGTCGTCACAGCTAACTCAGTACTTCTGCCTTACGCGCCGCACAAACCGCTCCCCGACGAGGTTCAAGGCCAGGGTCATGAGGAAGAGTAGGAGCCCGACGAAGAACAGGCTCTGGAACGCCGCCGAGGATCCCTTCACCTGGTCCGTGCCGGTCGCAAGCGAGATCATCGCTGCAGTCATGGTCTGGCCGTTCTGAGTTATGTCCCAGGTTCTCAGTGCCCCACCACTCGCGCCCATGGCGATGGCAACAACCATGGTTTCCCCAATCGCCCGCGAGAAGGCGACGATCAGCGACGCGACGATCCCCGAGACCGCGGCCGGCACAACGACCCGAACAGTGGTCGACAGCCTTCTCGCACCGAGACCGATCGAAGCGTCCCGTAGCGAGTCGGGCACCGCGGACAGCGCGTCCTCGGAGATCGACGCCACAATCGGGATGATCAGTATGCCCACACCCACGCCGGCTGCCGCGATGTTCAGGGGATTCGCATTGCTCCAGATGTTCTGGATGATGGTCGGGCTGATGAACGAGAGCGCGAAAAATCCGAGCACCACGCTGGGTATGCCGGCGAGGATCTCGAGGATCGGCTTGAGCGTCCTTCGCAAGGCGGGGCTTGCATACTCGGAGAGGTAGATCGCAGCCCCCAGGCCGAGCGGCGCAGCGATGAGTAGGGCGATGATCGTGACGAGGAAGGTTCCGATGACCAGGGTCGCGATGTCGAACTCGCCGGCGGCG
>QWHP01000110.1:8200-10119 GCA_021404985.1 Actinobacteria bacterium ATB1 | reverse complement strand
ACGCCCTCACCTACGCGACCATGTTCGTCGCCTACATGGTCGTGCTCACCCACCTCGCGGGGGCGGGCGCGGAATCGGCGGCGGCCAAGCCCCTGCCCGGCGCCTCGCCGGTCGGCGCGGCGGCGGACTGAGGGGGGCGGCCATGGACCTTCCGCTCGTCTTCATGGCGCTCATGGGCCTGCTTCTCGCCGGGATCGTTGCGATATTCATCCCGGCGCTCTGGACGATCTGGACATGGGTGGGCCTGCTGCTCTTCCTAGGCCTCGCCGTCTACGAGACGAACGTCATCAAGAAGCAGGTCGCGCACTACGAGGGAACGGGGGCGGCATACGAGCGGAAGTTCGCGATCTTCTGGGCCCTCCAGATGTACCTGACGTTCGTGAACATCTTCCTCTTCGTCCTGCGCATCATGGGCGGGAACCGCTGACCCGGAAAGTCCTCACGAGAACCTGATCGGCTCCGTCCCGGCAACGGACGGGGCAGCGAGTTCGACCGTTCGGGCCGGCACGGCATCGGTCACTTCGCCGACGACCTGCACCTCGTAGTCCACAGGGACGACGTCGAGGACGTCGTCCACCCGTGATCCCTCGACCACGAGCATGAACCCGACCCCCATGTTGAACTCGCTCCAGGCCTCCTGGGCCGGGAGGAGCGACGCTATCCAGGCGAACACGCCTTCGGGCTCCGGCCAGGTCTCGATCCGGGCACCGTGGGTGGGCAGCACGCGACCCAGGTTCGAGAGACCACCACCGGTGATGTTGGCGGCCGCGCGGACGTCGCTCCCCGCCACGACCGCCATGAGGTGAGGATAAAGAGTCGTCGGCGCCAAGAGCTGCTCCCTCGCCGTGCTCTCCCCTCCCCAGGGCGCGGCGACGTCGAGCTCGACTCGTTGATCGACGATGAGCCGCCGCATCCTCGTGAAACCGTTGCTGTGCAGACCGCTCGAGGAGACGGCCACGATCGCGTCTCCCGGCTGCACGGCTGCACCGGTGAGAAGACCGGACTCGACGACCCCGACGCAGGTGGCTGCGAGATCGAGTCCCGGCACCCCGTCCTCGCGCGCCTCGATCACGTCGGGAAGGACGGCAACCTCACCTCCGACAAGACCGCCCGCGCCCTGCCGCTCGGCCTCCTCAAAGCCGTCCGCGATCGCCGCGGCATAGGGTTCCAGGCCCTCGGTGGTACGGCACGCGAGGTAGTCGACGAGCGCGACGGGGGTCGCTCCGACACAGATGACGTCGTTCGCGTTCATCGCCGCACAGTCGATTGCGATCCCCCTGAAGTGGTCCGGAGAGTTCGCCAGCAGATGCTTGGACCCGACACCGTCCGTTCCGATCGCGATCATGACGCCCGCGATGTCGATCACGCTCGCGAAGTGCCCGGCGAGCTCCGGGTGGTCGCCCGACGGGGCACTGCGCTGCGCTGCTCCGGCAAGAGCCCTTACGACTGCCTCTGCGCTCACGTTCGGGACTCCTCCTCCTCGGGTGCGGGCCTTCGTTCCTGTTCCGTGTCCGCCGGATGCTGCTCGAGTAGGGGGCCGACGGCCGACTCCAAGCCCACGACACGGCTGGCCTTCACGAGGATCACGTCACCGCGCCGAAACCCCCCCGCCAAGCGCCTGAGCGCCGCCACGGCACTGACGACACTGGCCTTGTCGGGAAAGCTCGTCTCTGCCATCAGCTCGGAATGTTCACCGATTCCCACGACGGCCGAGAAACCCGCTGATCGAAGCTCCGTCCCGATCGCGGCGTGGGACTCCTCCGCTATGTCCCCGAGTTCCGCCATGTGCCCCACGAGAGCCAGTGCTCGCCCGCCGGGCGACGCCAGATGCGCCGTGGCGTCGATCGCTGCTCGCATGGACTCGGGGTTCGCGTTGTAGGCATCGTTGAGGACGCGCCACCCACCGGGGGATTCGAGTA
>QWHP01000110.1:0-8195 GCA_021404985.1 Actinobacteria bacterium ATB1 | reverse complement strand
CCGAGACCGACGGCGATCTCCTCCACGCGGAGTCCCAAGGCGTGTGCTGCTGCGGCCGCAGCCAGAGCACACGAGACGACGTGGCGCCCCGCGACAGGCAGGCGGCACTCGGCCGCCGATTCCCCGACGACGAGGGTGAAGTGAGACGCGAGATCGTCATCGTGATGTAGGCCCTCCGCCCGGACGTCTGCCCGGACCCCCTCCCCGCCATCGGTGGAGAATGTGACGGCACGCGCAGAGGTCGCCTTCGCCATCTCCCGCACGAGTGGGTCATCGGCATTGAGGACAGCGGTACCGTCCGCACCGAGCGCACGCGGAAGCTCACCCTTGGCCTCGGCGATCGCTGCACGGCTTCCGAACACCCCGATGTGAGCCGTGCCGACGTTGGTCACGATCCCTATGTCGGGCCTTGCGATCCGTGCTCCCCTTGCCACGTCACCCTTGCGGCGGGCGCCGATCTCGACCACGACGACGTCCGCGCCGTCGGGTGCGTTCGCGAGCGTGAGGGGAACACCGATCTCGTTGTTGAACGAGCCCGTCGCCCACCCGGCCCTCATGGAACGACCCAGCACGTGTGCGAGGAAGTCCTTCGTCGTGGTCTTCCCGGCAGAACCCGTCACGGCAACGACTTTGCCGACCCGGGTTCTCGCGAACGTGCCGATCGCCGACAGAGCCTCCATCACGTCAGGGACAAGGACGGCAAACCTCCCCTCCGGAACGACGGTGTCTCTCCGTTGCGTTAGGGTCCCGCTCGCCCCCGCCCTCCAGGCCGCCTCGATGAAGTCGTGACCGTCCCGTTCGCCCTCGAGCGGGAGGAACACGCACCCGAGCGGAAGACTCCGTGAATCGAACCAGACACCGTCAGCATGCATCTCGCGCGTGCCGGCGACGAGGAGTCCCCCGGTGACGTCGAGGATCTGGGCTGCGGTGAGTCGCATCGGCCCGAAGGTACCCGAAGGATACAAACCATCTCGGACGCCTGCGGCGTGCCGGACCCGCGATCACCTGAGAGGGCGACTCGCCCTTCAGGAAGCCCGGAAGTCCGTGGCGTCCGTGTAGTAGCTGCCCCCGCCGAAGTCGAGCTCTATGAGGTGGTCGACTTCGGCGACGAGCCCGTCGACGATGACGATCCGCTCGTACCAACCCCGCCCGCGGATCCCTGTCACATCCATGTCGAGCGTGATGGTCGTCACGGACCCCTCGGTCCGGACGCTCGCCGCACCCCGCGTCCCGAGCGTCCACCAAAGGAGCTGCCCCGTACAGGACGAGCCGCTGCAGGACATGTGGACCCAGTTCCCCGCGATGTTCTTGTGGAGGCCGGTGACCGTGACGGCGCCGGAACCGAGGCAGAGGTCGATCGTGTGAAGATACGTCGTCACCGAGCGGCAGCCGTTGCCGGTGTCGACTGTCTTCGCAGTGACCACGCTCGGGTTCTGCGAGCCTGGAACGACTAGTTGCCACTGGATGTTTCCACCCTTGTTGGCCAGACCGATGTCGCCCGGCTGGAGGACGGGAGTACCGGGCGCCGGCGGGTTGGTCGAGGGCGGATTGGTCGGCGGGGCGGGGGACCCTCCGCCCGACGACGAACTGGATCCTCCCGATCCCGACGGGTACCCACCCGAGGAGCCCGACCCGTACCTGTTGCTCGACCCGGAAGAGGACGACGAGGACGAGGAAGAAGGGTAAGGGGCGCCACCGGGGTAACCCTCCGAAGGCGGGGTGTCCAGGCCGGGCTGGTAGTCGGGTCCGATCGGGACCTCCTGAGTTCCCTCGTCCGAGCTCATGCCGCTCGACTCCTCGCCGTCGAACGACTTCGCCTGCTGTGCCTCGATCGTCTTCGTGGAACCTCCTCCGGCAACCCACATGAACATCAGGATCACGAGGGGCAGCACCGCAACAGCGACGACGCAGCCGCGGATCAGAGCCGGCTTGCTCGGGACCGGCAGATGGAGCTTCTCGAAGACCTTCTCGAGCCCGAAAGGGAGATCGACCGGGTCGGACCTGGCCTGCGCCTTTCCGGTCGCATCGGCCTTGCTGACAGACTCCGCTTGGCCCCAACCCGCGTCGTCGTCGAGCGCGGCCTTGCCCTCTGCGACCGGGACGATCCACTGCCCCGGCTGAGTCGCCTTCGTTTCCCTGCCGTTGCCGGCCGGCCCCGCCGTCCTCGGTGCAGAATCGGTATTCGGCCCTGATGGCGTCGCCGGCAGGCTGCCTGCGAGGGAGTCGGGAAGGGGTCCCGCCGGAACCGCACCCGCCCCGGAGGCGGACCCCGGCGCAGGAGGCCTCGACGGGCCAGGTTCCGAGAAGCTCCCCCATGTGGACTCCCACGCACCGTCGGTCTGCCGGGTGGGTCCCGTCCCGGAGCGGGCCTCGACTGCTGCGGCGGTTGCGGCAGCTCCACGGAGGGGAACTATCGGCGGCCTGGGCGACACCGGCGGCCGCTTCGGGGGTGGACCGCCACCGGCGCGAGGCGGCTGGGGGGAAACTCCGTTGCCCCGGGTCCGGCCGTCCGTGCCACCGTCGAACTTGTCGGGTCCTGGGGGGGCGAAGGCTTCGGCACCCTCGGAAGGAGTGAGCCCGCCCGCGGTCTCAGAGGACCGCGTGCCGAGATCGTCCCCCTGGCGGGGTGGGAGCGTGGGCCGGCGAGGCGCGGCAGTCGGCGCCTGGGGGGTAAGTGGGGGCCGGGGATTGCTCACTTTTCCTGGGGTTCCTCGACACGTGCCGGGGTCTGGTCCGAATCCTTCGTGGCTCTGCAGCGGCCGCACGCTCTGCTTCCGACGCAATCCGGTGGCCCCGAGCGGGCCCACCCCGCCGCCAGATCCAGCCCGTCACTTGTTCGACACGAGGCTAGTCGCCTCCTGCGCTGTCGATCCCGGGGGATCGGGCCTCGTCCGCCGGGACCGTGGCCACGACGATCGCAACCGCCAGACCGAACATTCGCCGGTTCTCGACCCTCTCGGGCCTGAAGCCTGCCGCGATCAGCTCTGCTTCGACTGGTATCGGCCTGCAGTCGACGACTCCCGGCCACTTGCGGTGCGTCCATACGTACAACCTCTCCATGAGACCGCGTCGGGGTGGTGCGTCCATGGCGACGAGCCCGATCCTGCCCTCCGGCTTGAGGACCCGTCTGCACTCGCCCAGCACCACTGGGATCTCCGGCGTGTCGAAGAGCTCCAAGGTGAATGAGGCGAACACCGCATCGAACGTGGAGTCCGAGAAGGGAAGTCGCGCTGCGTCCCCCACCCTCAGGTCCACGGTCGAACCAAGGCCTTCGCGCTCGAGCCGGCCTCTTGCGACGCGGGCCATCCCCTCCGAGATGTCGATCCCCGCAACGCAGCCTTCGCTGCCGACGGACCGGGCCATGTCCACGAGGGAGGCCCCAGTCCCGTAACCGAGCTCGAGCACAGCCTCGCCCCGACCAAGTGCGAGGGCGCGCACCCCTCGACGCCGGTTGGGGTTCTCGAAGGCTGCGAAGCGGTCGTACCCGGGTGCCAGGCGATCGTACGACTCGGCAGCCTGATCCTTCGTCCGCACCACGCGGGTCGGTTGCGCCATGTCCGACTGATCGGCATTCCCTGGGGTGTCCTTGCGCAAGTCGGCCGTTCCCCGTGCCGATGCACCGAGGACGATGAGAGAGGAACTCCCCGAATGGGTGGGCTGATCTCCAAGGTCGCCCCACTTACGATCGTCGGAGCGATCAGCCCGACGATCTTCCTCGCCACGGTGGTGATCCTGAGCGGACGCAGACCCCTGCTCCGCGTGACGGCCTTCGCCGCGGGTATCACCACGACCACGCTGCTGGTTGCCCTTGCCGGCATGTTCCTTCTCGGTCGTGCCGTCAGCACGCACCATTCGAGAACGAGCCATCTGATCGACATCGCGGTCGGCGTCGTCCTGCTGATCCTCGCTGTCGTCGCAGCAGCCCGACCCGCCAAGAAGACCTCTCAGGAAGCGCCCGGTGACCGGGGACAAGCGGAAGGCGACCGGGTTCGTCTGGTCCCTCTCTACTTGGGGGGTGTCGCGCTGATGGCCACGAACTTCAGCTCGATCATGCCCCTGCTCGTCGCATCCAAGGACATCGGCGAGGCCACCGTGCCGGCGCCCGAGAAGGCATTGGTCTTGATCGCAGCGATTGCAGTGATCATGGCACCGGTTCTGGTCCCGGCCCTGATCGTGGCGATCTTCCCGCGACAGTCGGACACCCTCCTCGGTGGCCTCCGGAGGTTCCTCGACCGGTGGGGGAAGTGGGTCGTCGTCGCCGTCTTCGCCCTCCTGGGCATCTACCTGGTGGTACGGGGGGTCCTGGACCTCGGGCAGGCCTGACACGGGTCTGCGGAGGAGGAGCAGGCACGCAAGCCCCACTCACGCCAGCAGGTACGGCCACGGTATCTTCTGTCTGGCCCAGCCAGGGCAGAGAGAACCCTCACCAAGGACGGAGACATCAGTGGACGTCGAGCGGATTCTCGTCGCAGTCGACGGCTCACCGGGGGGAAGGGCTGCGACGGAGGCGGGAGCCAGGCTTGCACAGGTGTTTGGTGCAGACATCGTCCTTCTGCACGTCAGCAACGAACCCACCGTCATGGGCTCGATGGGCACGATCGAGGTGCCAGGTGAGATGTTGGCCGTCTACGACGAGTTCACCGAACGGGTTCTCGAGGAGGCATCCCGACTCGTCGAGGGCTTCGGTGTCTCCGGTGAGACGATCTCTGTTCCCGGCGACGCTGCGAGCATGATCCTCGAGGTCGCGTCGGCACGCGACGTGGACGTGATCGTCATGGGCCACCGTGGTCTGTCCCGGGTGGAGCGCTTCATGCTGGGCTCCGTCTCCCACAAGGTCGTGCAACACGCAGCCTGCGGGGTCTTCCTCGTTCCCGAACCCGAGGGGGACGAGGAGTCCTCATGACCCCTCCGGACCTGCTCCCCCACGGCGAGGGCCTCCGCGAGCGAATCCGTGAGAACCTCGCGCGCCTCGACCGACTCGAGCTGCGGCGGGAAGGCCTGAGGGACGCTGCCGTTGCCTTGACCCTGGTTCCGGACGCAGAGGGCGGGACGAGATGGATCCTGACGCGCCGCGAGGCGCGCCTCAGCGCGCACGCCGGGCAGCTCGCCCTCCCGGGAGGACGCTGCGACGGGGACGAGACGGATGTCGAGGCCGCCCTGCGCGAGCTCGCGGAGGAGCTGGGAATGCACGCCGGTCCCGATTCAGCGCTCGGCCGCCTCGACGACTTCGCGACACGGTCCGGGTATCTGATGCATCCGGTCGTCGTCTGGTGCGACGAAGCCGTCGAGGTACGTCCCGATCCCTCCGAGGTGTCCGAGGTGTTCATGCCGAGACTCACAGAGCTCCTGCGGGACGACGCACCCAGGATCGAGAGCATTCCCCAGAGCGACAAGCCGATCGTGAAGATGCCCGTCGAGGGCGACCATTGGATCAACGCACCGACCGCTGCGATCGTCTATCAGTTCCGCGAAGTGGGTCTCCTCGGGCAGCTCACACGTGTGGCGCACTTCGAGCAGCCGAGCTGGGCATGGCGCTGAGGACCTCGGGCAGGAGGTTTCGGGGGCCGGAAGCTCAAAGCTCTCACGCTCGATGCCGATTCTCCCTTGAATAGGACTACGCGCGCCGATGCAAGGGGTAGTGGTACGGAATGGTCCGTACGTTCCTGGTGGCCCAGACACTGATTCTCCTGGCCGTCGTCTTCCTCGTGCTCGGTGCAGTCGTCACGCGCAAGCTTCTCGGCGACCGGCGGGCGGAGCGGCACCACCGTGCGCGACTGCAGGTGCGCGATGGCGTGTTCGCCTTCGTCGCATCGGACGGACAGGACGTCGACGCGATCGTATCGCTCGTCCCCGAAGCTCCCGGTCGCGAAAGGGAGTTCCGGACGGCCCACATCTGCCGCGAGCTGATGCGCCTGACGTCGGGACTCAAAGGGGACGTGAAGGCGCGCAGCACCGAGCTCATGCGGCAACTCGGATGGACCGAGTACGTCACACGTCATCTCGAGCGGTCACACGACTCGGGTGAGCGCGCCTGGGCGGCCTCGGTGCTCGGGGACCTCAGATCGGACGCACCGCCGCTGGCGCTCGTCCGGGCGCTGCGGGACGAGGACGAGGCCGTCAGGATCTGTGCGACGCGGTCCCTGGGCAAGTACAACGACACCATCGCGGCACCCGCGCTGATCGCAGCCGCCCGTGAGGGACGAGTGGCCCCGGGAATCGTGGCCGAAGCCCTCGTCGCGCTCGGACCCGAGATCGAGTCCCTGTTGACGTTCGCCACGGCCGACGAGTCGCCCCTGGTCCGCAAGCTCGCGATCGACGTGGTCGGCGCCCTCCGTCTCCCGGGCGCCCGTCGCCACGTCCTGGCGCTGCTGAGCGACTCGGACCGTCCCGTGCGCATCGCAGCCGCCCGGGCCCTGGGACGCATCGGCTGGCCGGACGTCGCGCCGGAGCTCTCCGTCCACTGCATCGGTAGCGAACAGCTCCTGCGTCTCGCAGCCGTCGAGTCCACGGTCGAGCTCGAAGCCCCCGAGGGCATCCCGGTGCTCGCCGCTGCGATGAGCGACCCGGATCACCTTGTCGCCCACAGGGCGGCGCAGGGGCTCGCCCGTCTCGCGAACCTCGCCGGGGGGAGGCGGCCCATCGCCCGCGCCGCCTACGGGGTCCTCTGCGCGATCGCGGAGCTCGACATCAGGGCCGGCGCATACGCCCGCGAGGCCCTCGCCGTCATCCACGAGGAGGCGAAGGCGTCGTGATCTTCACGATCCTCTTCGCGCTGATGGTCTGCATGCTCGCCTACCAGACGGGCCTCAACACGATCTACCTCGTCCTGCTCGCGATCTCGTGGAAGCAGATCCGCCGTCACATGAGAGAGGAGCCCGCGACCGGACCCTCCGACGTGTTCTCGAGCCCGTTCACCCCCAGCGTCACGCTCGTCGTCGCCGCCTACAACGAGGAAGTCACGATCGTAGAGAGCCTCAGGGGATTCCTGTCACTGAGATACCCTGACCTCCAGATCGTCGTCGTGAACGACGGGTCGACCGATCGGACCTTCGAGCTCCTGCGCGAGGCCTTCGGCCTCCAGCGAACGTACCGCGTGGACCCGAAGATGGTGCCCTGCACACCGATCCGTGGCATCTGGGCGTCGAGACGCCACCACAACCTCCTCGTCGTCGACAAGGAGAACGGTGGCCGGGCAGACGCGATGAACGCGGCCCTGAACTTCGCCGACCGGGACCTCATCTGCCAGAGCGACGCAGACAGCATCCTCGAGGACGACGCGCTGCTGCGCATGGTCGCTCCGTTCCTCCGCGAACCCGACACCGTCGTCGGCACCGGGGGGATCATCCGCCTCGTCAACGGCTGCACGGTGGACGGAGGTCGCGTCACGAAGGTGGGTCTGGCGAGGAACTGGTGGGTGCGCTTCCAGGTGGTGGAGTACCTGCGGGCATTCCTGATCGGAAGGCTGGGCTGGTCGAAGCTCAACGCCACTCTCCTCGTCTCGGGCGCGTTCGGCATGTGGAGGAGGGACATGCTGGTCGAGGCAGGTGGATACTCGGTCGAGACCCTCGGTGAGGATGCCGAGCTCACGATGCGGATGCACCGCCTGCTGAGGCGCAAGGAAGGCAACTACAAGATCGTCTTCGTCCCCGACCCCGTCTGCTGGACCGAGGCCCCGTCGAGCCTGAGGGTGCTGGCACGCCAGAGGCGGCGTTGGTCCCGCGGGATGGGTGAGTGCCTGTGGCTGAACAGGGAGCTCTTCCTGAACCGCCACCACGGCGCCTGCGGACTCCTCGCCTTCCCCTACTACGCGGTCTACGAGTTCTCCGGAGCGCTCGTCGAGTTCCTCGGCTGGATCGCCTTCCCGATCCTCCTCCTCGCCGGATTTCTCGAACCGCTCATGATCCTCCTCTTCTTCCTTCTCGCCATCGTGTACGGAGCCGTCCTGGCGAGCAGCGCCGTCCTGCTCGAGCAGTTCACCTACCGCTACTACGAGAGGTGGAGCGACATGTTCGTCATGGTGCTCTTCGCCGTCCTCGAGAACTTCGGCTACCACCAGTTGCACGTCTGGTGGCGTGTCCAGGGGATCTGGGACCTCGCGACGCGCCGAAGCCAGCACTGGGGCAACATGCAACGCGTCGGCTTCGAACACGCCGGGTGACGCGATACGATCCTGCCCTGACGAAGGGGGATCGATG
>QWHP01000577.1 GCA_021404985.1 Actinobacteria bacterium ATB1 | reverse complement strand
CCTCGGCACCACCGTCTCGTGTGCGCTGGACGAGTCGCTCGATCTGCTCCGGGGTGGCGACCTCCTCGAGCGGTTTGCCGTCCACCTTGCACAGCGACGGGACGGGGACCATCGTGTCACCGTGACTTCCGAGGGTCATGGCTTGGACTTTCGAGACAGGAACGCCGAATTCCCAGCCGATGAACGTGGCGAACCGTGCCGAGTCGAGCATCCCCGCCTGCCCCATGACCCGCTCCGGGGGAAGCCCGCTCACCTCCCGGCAGAGTGCCGTCATCTCGTCCAACGGGTTTGACACGACGACGATCGTCGCGTCCGGGCTGTAGGCCACGATCTCTTTCGTCACGGACCCGACGATCTTCGCGTTCGTCTCGAGCAGGTCCATCCGGCTCATACCCGGCTTACGAGGAAGGCCGGCCGTGATCACGACGACCCGCGAACCCTCGGTCTCCTTGTAGCCGCTGGAGGTCCCGACGACCTCGGTCTGAAAATGCTCGATCGGCCGCGACTGGTTCATGTCCAGCGCCAAGCCCTCCGGCAACCCCTCGACGATGTCCGTCAGCACTACCGTGTCGACGATGTCCATCTCTGCGAGGCGCTGAGCGGTCGTCGACCCGTACTTCCCGGCCCCTACTACGGTGACCTTTCTCACTTGCTGCTCCTGGTGGCTGTGATCCGGCTTTGCGATTCGGGCCGAGTGTACGCCCGGCCCTCCGTGATGATCACACCCGGGACGCTCAGGTCCTGCCGAGGGTCCCGGGGCACGAACCGGTCCTCCCGCTCGCCCCCCCAAGACGCACGCCGGCGGCCCCCCAGAACGCACGTGGGCAGATCCAGACACCGCAGAACTGACAAAATCCGCCCACGTGACCGTCTGCACCGCCCGCGTGACCGCCAACGGCCGGCGGTCCTTTGCACACCGACCGATCACGAGGTGAGAATTGGCCCCTGACACCAGGGCAAGAGGGGAGAGGCATGGAGACCCGGGACAAGCTCTACATCGGAGGCGACTGGGTCGATCCCGTCGGGACGGAGAGGATCGAGGTCTCCTCACCCCACGACGGCTCGGCCCTCGGCAGCACTCCGGCCGCCTCGAAGGAGGACATCGATCGCGCCGTCGCCGCTGCCCGTACGGCGTTCGACGAGGGACCCTGGCCACGGATGAGTGTCGACGAGCGAGCCGAGGCCCTCGCGCGGCTTTCCAAGGCACTTCAGGAGCGCAGCAGCGAGATCGCGGAGACGATCTCGCGTGAGAACGGCGCCCCGATCGCGTCCTCCGTGCCGGTACAAGTCCTCTCGGCTTGGATGGTCCTCGACAGCTACGTCGAGATAGCCAAGTCCTACAAGTGGTCCGAGGAACGCCCCGGCGCCCTCGGAAACACGGTCACGGTCCGACGCGCCCCCATAGGCGTCGCCGCGGGAATCATCCCGTTCAACTTCCCGGTCTTCATCACCATCCTCAAGCTCGCACCCGCCTGGCTCGCGGGCTGTCCGATCATCATCAAGCCGGCTCCGCAGACACCCCTC
>QWHP01000576.1 GCA_021404985.1 Actinobacteria bacterium ATB1 | reverse complement strand
GGGCCTAAAGGTGCACGTCCAGAAGACCGAATCCCCCTGGGTGAAGCGGGTCACGGGACTCGGCGACGTCGATCTCGCGGAGCACGAGAGCGGAGACGTGATCGAGGTCGGGAAGACGAGCGTCACCCTGATCCACACCCCGGGTCACACTCCGGGGAGTCAGTGCTTCCTCGTGGACGGCTCGGCGCTCGTGGCCGGCGACACTCTCTTCCTCGACGGGTGCGGCCGTACCGACCTCCCCGGTGGAGACCCCAGGGAGCTCTATCTGAGCCTCACGCAGCGGCTTGCCCGGATCCCCGATGACGCCGTCCTCTTCCCCGGCCATCTGTACTCGCCTCAGCCGTCGGCCACGATGGGCGAGACGCGTAGGCACAACTATGTCTTCAAGCCCAAGACCATCGAGCAGTGGCTCCAGATGTTCGGCTGATGCCTTTGTTGGGTTTGTACGGGGTCACCTGCGGGGTGCGGGGTGCAGGGCGTGGGGGTGCGGGGTGCGGGGTACGCATCCCGGACGTGTTCGGGCACGTAGGATCGTGATCCGATCGAGACGACCGACTCGGACGATCAGGACAGAACATGTATCCCTACCCCGTTCCTCCCAGGCAGGAGAACTTCTTTGTCACCCTCGTGAAGACGTGGGCGAAGGCGTCCGTGATCGCGGTCACGGTGGGGGTCGTCCTCTTCCTCGGGTTCGTCGCGAGCCTCGTCGCCTTCTTCGCGATGCTCGGCGGCCTGTTGGGCGGCGTGGCGGCGCCTTCGACCGTCGAGGTCGGGGACTCGACCGCGACCTTCGTCGCAGGCCGGGAGGACAGCGAGAACATCCTCCTGAACGTGCCGCTGTCGGGTCTGATCCTCGGGCAGAACGACGGGGTGGAGGGTTTCTTCGGTGGTGAGGTCACGTACGGCTACGACCTGAAGCAGATCCTCGAGGATGCGGCCGAACTCGACGACGTCAAGGGCGTCGTCATCGACACGACCTCGGGCGGGGGGACGATCTACGGATCCGTGGCGATCTCGGACGGGGTGGAGAGGTACAGGGACGAGAGCGGAAACCCCATCATCACGTTCGTCGAGGGGGTCGCCGCCTCCGGTGCGTACTGGGTTGCGAGCTCGACGGACGAGATCCTCGTGGATCACGGCAGCAGCGTCGGCAGCATCGGGGTCATCTACGGTCCGTTCCAGTTCTTCGACAGGCCCGTGGCGTTCGACGGGGGGCTCCTCGGGGGTGGCATCGTGACGCAGAACGGGATCTCGGTCACCTATTTCACGGCTGGTCGGGGCAAGGACATGGGCAACCCGTTCAGGCCCCTCACTCCCGAGGAGATCCAGATAGCCCAAGTCGGAGTGGACAACAGCTATTCGGAGTTCGTCACTCATGTCGCCGCGGCGAGGGAGATCCCCGAGGAGACCATCCGGGCGAAGATCGGCGCGTACGTCTACGACAACAAGACCGCCACCGACCTCGGCCTCATGGACGCCACCGCCAATCGGGACGAGGCCTACGACAGGCTGGCCGAGCTCGCCG
>QWHP01000109.1 GCA_021404985.1 Actinobacteria bacterium ATB1 | reverse complement strand
GCCACGCACGTAAGCCGTGTCGGGGTTGGACCCGATGGCAGTGTTGACCCAGAGGTTGAAGATCGCCTCACGGAACTGGCTCGAGGGAACGACGTCGGCGTTGACAAACGTCATCTGCCCTTGGACCATCGACTGGCCGAGAATGTTCTGGCGGGTCAGCCTGACCGGTGTGAGCGCCGCAGCATCCGGGTCGAAGTTGGTGAGGAGCGTGTTGCTGCTGCCGTCGGGTACGACGTAGTCGAGGCGCTCCCGGTAGTAGCTGTTGTCGTCGGGGTCGAAGTCGCACGGGACGCCGTCACCGTCGACGTCTCCCACGCAGGCGGCCACGATGTCGACGTTGACGGGCACGAGCCCCGTCGGGTTGTCGTCGAACTGATCGGTGTCGGTGGCACCGTCGTTGTCGACGACCGTCACCGTCGCCGCGTACGAACCGGGCCCGAAGCCGAACTGTGCGTAAGTCATCTGTGTCGTGGGTGTGACAGTCGTGCGGTCGATGACGCTGTCGCCGTTGAAGTCCCACTGGTAGGACACGATCGCACCACCAAGATGTGCGTCGCCGTCGGTGGACTCCGATGCGTCGAAGTTGAACACCGTCGTCGTCGTCCCGTCGTAACCGAGGATCGAGTATGGGGTGAACCGCCCCTCGGCATCCGGCGGGGTGATGACTGCGTCGAGGTCGCAGTTGAAGTCGGGCAGGCAGAGGACGTTGTCGTATTTGTCCCAGCTGCCCACACCACCGTCGTTGTCGATGGAGCGGACCTTGGGCTCTGTCACCGCAACTGCCCCGTAGCTGTGGGTCGATGTCGCGGTCCCACTGGCTGCGGGTCCGACTGCCTGAGTCTTGTCAATGCACGGGTCGTTCGTCGCAGCGTTCCCAGCGCAGTCGTCGTTGTAGTCCCACTGCAACTGGGTGACCTTGCCACCCAGGCCACTGTCGGGGTCGTTGTAGTCCGCGGTGAACGTGAACGTCGTCCCCGGACGCCCGTCCGGCGAACCCGGCGAGCAGACACCGAGGATCTCGTAACAGGGGCTCCACCACTGCATCGTCGCCTCGGGCTCGCTGATCACCGCGTCGAGGTCGATTGGGATGAACAGGATGTCGAACTTGTCCCAAGAGCTGACCGCGCCGTCGTTGTCGACGAAGCGCACCTGCGGCTGTACGACGACCTCGGCCCCGTAGTTGTGGGTCACGGTGCGGGTTCCGGACCCGCCACCGACGAAGTTCTGCGTCTGGTCGGTGATGCCGTCCCCGTCGAAGTCCCACTGGACCTGAACGACCTGGCTGCCCGCCCCGGAGTCGGGGTCGTTGTAGTCGGCCGTGAACGTGAACGTCGTCCCCGGACGCCCGTCAGGCGAACCCGGCGAGCAAACACCGAGGATCTGGTAGCACGGACTCCACCACTGCATCGTCGCCTCGGGCGGGACCGCCACGACGTCGAGGTCGCATTCGAAGTCCGGCAGGCAGAGCGCGTTGTCGTACTTGTCCCAAGAGCTGACCGCGCCGTCGATGTCGGTGAAACGAACCTGAGGTTCGAAGACACCTTCGACTCCGTAGCTGTAGGTGGTCGTCCTCGTCCCCGATGCGGCGTTGGCGAAGGTCTGGGTCTGGTCGACAGTGCCGTTTCCGTCGAAGTCCCACTCGACCTTGTTGACGCGGCTACCAGCGCCCGAATCGGGGTCATTGAAGTCTGCGGTGAACGTGAACGTCGTCCCCGGACGCCCGTCAGGCGAACCCGGCGAGCAAACACCGAGGATCTGGTAGCACGGACTCCACCACTGCATCGTGGCCTCGGGCGGGACCGCAACCACGTCGAGGTCGATGTTGATCCCGAGAATGTCCTTCTTGTCCCATCCGCTCCACAGGCCGTCGTTGTCCTGGAAGCGGACCTGGGGTTGGAAGACACCTTGGGTGTTGTACGTGTAGGTGGTGGTGCGGGTACCGGATGCTGAGCCTGCGAAGGTCTGCGTCGAGTCGGCAACACCGTCACCGTTGAAGTCCCACTGGACTCCCGTGACGAGCCCACCCAGGTCCGAATCGGCATCGCTGTAGTCGGCCGTGAACGTGAACGTCGTGGCGGGCCGGCCGTCGGGCGAACCACCCGAGCACACCCCGAGGATCTCGTAGCACGGACTCCACCACTGCATCGTGGCGTTCGGGGCTTCCTGGACGGTGTCGAGGTTGATGTCAGTGAAGACGCAGTCGTACTTGTCCCAACCGCCGACGCCGCCGTGGTCGTCGACGGCGCGGGCCTTTGGCTCCCACGATCCGACGACGCCCATGGCATGCACGGTCGTCTTGGTCCCCTCGGCCTGGTAGCCGCTGGACGGCGTCCTGGCGTCGACCGTCCCGTTGTCGTCGAAGTCCCACTCGACCGCGATCTGGTCGTTCTCGGGGTCGTCGACCGTAGCCGAGAAGGTGAAGTTCGTGTTGGGCCGCCCGTCACGCCCGCCGCCTCCGGCACACACTCCGTTGTGGTCGTTGGGGCTCCAGACGTTGCTCGTAGTGCTCGGGTTCTGGTTCGGACCCACGTCGAGGTCCTGGTTCACGAGGACGACGTCGTACTTGTCCCAGCCCGTGCAGCCCGAGGCCCCGCAAGCCCGCAGCTCCGGCTGGAAGGCACCGACGCTCGTGTAGATCACCGTACGCGACACCGAGAGGCTCCCGCTGCTCCCGCTTATCCCGGCCGGCTGGCTCTGCACCGGGGATCCGTCGCCGAGGCGCCATTCGGTTGTGTAGGGACCTCCGCCGATGTTGTCTCGTATGCAGAACAGCCCGCTACACCAGTCGATCGTCCCATAGAGGGTGATCGGGTCGTTGACTCGGACATCAGGGTTCTTGCCGAGCGACCAGCCCTGCCAGGCATTCATCGTCGACGATGCCTCGGGGTCGGCTTGTGCGGCCTGTGAACCTGCGAGAAGCGCGAAGAGGCTGCCGAGCATCAGCAGGCCGAGTAGCAGGAGGCGGCGGAAGAATCGGACTGAGGTCAGGGTCGCCTCGGGGACGTCGGTCGGGTCGGCTGAAGCCGAATCCGGAATGGCTCGCATGGATGGTCCTCCCAGCGTGGAACGACGAGAGCGCCGACACGGCTGTCACCTGTTCGACCGGAGCCCTGACAGCTCCCGCCTCGTCCTCTAGGCCGCGTCCGCGTTCGCGCGGTCTGTAGCACTTCCAGGATTCGCCGAGCCGGGGAAGGTCCCTTCTCAGAGTTCTCTCAGTATCCCTTTTTCGGAGACGCCGGGTATTCGAAATGGCGCGAACCACCCACAAGCCGATATCGGTGCAGCCCTCGGTGCCTCCCGAGGGACATCACTCCGAGTCGTCGGTGACAGCACGGCTCTCTCCGGAGCGGCGCCAGCGCAGCCACGCCTCGATGAAGGGGTCGAGGGCGCCGTCGAGGACGGAGTTGACGTCACCCGTCTCGTAGCCAGTCCGCAGGTCCTTCACCATCTGGTAGGGCGCGAGGACGTAGGATCGGATCTGGCTGCCCCACCCGATGTCGGCTTTCTCACCGCGGATCTCTGCGAGCTCGGCGTCCCTCTTTTCGCGCCTCATCTGCGCAAGGCGCGCCTGGAGGATCTGCATCGCCTTCGCTCGGTTCTGGAGCTGGCTGCGCTCGTTCTGGCACGAGACCACGACACCCGTCGGCAGGTGCGTGATCCGCACGGCGCTGTCGGTCACGTTCACGTGCTGCCCCCCGGCGCCACTCGACCTGTAGGTGTCGATACGGAGGTCCTCGGGCTGGATCTCGACCGACTCGTCCTCTTCCTCGAAGACAGGGATCACCTCCACCGAGGTGAAGGAGGTGTGCCTCCGCTTCGCCGCGTCGAACGGCGAGATCCGAACGAGGCGGTGCACTCCCCTCTCCGAGAGGAGTGACCCGTAGGCGTTCCGTCCTTTGATGGTCAGCGTGACCGACTTCAGGCCTGCCTCCTCACCCGGCTGGTACTCGTCGATCTCGACTTCGAACCCGCTGCGCTCCGCCCAGCGCAGGTGCATGCGAAGGAGCATCTCGGCCCAGTCCTGGCTCTCGGTGCCTCCCGCACCAGGGTGGATCTCGACGATCACATCACGCGCGTCGTACTCGCCGAAGTAGAGGCTGCGGAGCTCGCATCGGTCGAACTCGCCCTCCAGGGCATCGAGCTCCGCGACCGCCTCGGCCTGTGTGTCCTCGTCGCCGGCCTCCCGGGCGAGCTCGTCGAGGGTTCGTGCATCCTCGAGCCGGCGGGCGAGATCCTCGAGCAGGGCCAGGTCGGACTCCACACCGGCGAGGCGCTGGGTCACCGTCCGGGCTCGGCCGGGGTCGTCCCAGAAATCCGGCCGTGACACGTCCTCGGACAGCTCGGCACGCTGCTTCTCCAGTCCGGAGGCGTCAAAGGTACCCCCTTGCCTGTTCCAGCCTGGTCTCTGCGGACGCGAAGCGGTCGTTCAGGTCCTGCACATGCTCTCCTTCCGGATCGGGCGTCGGTCTCAGCGCCGCTTGATCGGCTTGACCTTCTTGGCGCGGGGACGCTGTTTCTTCTGAGCCTTGGTCCCCTCGGGATCCCCTGCCGTACCGCCCGATGTCGTGACCTGGCGAACGCGGGTCTTGGCGGCTTCGTCCTCCTCTTTCACAACGTTCACCCGGAACATGTACCGGACGAACTCGTCGTCCACGACGTCGAGCATCTCGCCGAACATGTCGTAACCCTCGCGCTGAAACTCCGACAGGGGGTCCGTGCCCTTGAAAGCCCTGAGGTTGATGCCCTCCTGCAGGTAGTCCATCTCGTAGAGGTGCTCGCGCCACTTGTTGTCGAGGACCGAGAGCAGAACCTGACGCTCGATCTGACGTTGAGAGTCATGCCCGCCGAGCTCTTCCTCGCGCGTCGAGTAGTGGTCGAGGGCCTCGGCGAGGAAGTGTTCGACAGCCCCGTCGAGCCCGCCCGCCACGACATCCTCAAGATCCCCGAGCGTCGTCGCCGTCGGATAGATCTCGGCGATCACGTTGAGGATCTCCTCGAGATCCCACTCCTCGGGATACGCCTCGCCACAGACGGACCTCACGGCACGCTCGACGACCCGGGCGATGGTGTCCAGAGTCCGGTCGTGCACGTCCTCCCCGTCGAGGATCTGGTTGCGCATGGTGTAGACCACCTCGCGCTGCTTGTTCATGACCTCGTCGTACTTTAGAACGTTCTTGCGGATCTCGAAGTTGCGCTCCTCGACCTGTTTCTGCGCACCCTCGATCCGCTTGGACACCATCTTCGACTCGATGGGCACGTCTTCGGGGATCTTCAGGCGGTCCATGATCGACGCCACCGCGCCCGACGCGAAGCGGCGCATGAGGTCGTCTTCGAGAGAGAGGTAGAAGCGGCTCTCGCCAGGGTCGCCCTGCCGTCCCGACCGCCCACGGAGCTGGTTGTCGATCCGGCGAGACTCGTGGCGCTCCGTGCCGATCACGTACAGACCGCCGACGTCCAGGACTTCCTGGCGCTCGGCCGTGCACTCCTTGTCGAAATCGTCGCGCAACTTCTTGAAGAGCTCGGGGTCCTCGTCGAGATTGATCTCGCGGCGACGCATCTCGTCGAGCGCGATGTGCTCAGGGTTCCCGCCGAGGATGATGTCGACGCCGCGGCCTGCCATGTTCGTGGCGACGGTCACAGCCCCTTTACGCCCCGCCTGCGCGATTATCGAGGCCTCCCGTTTGTGGTTCTTGGCGTTGAGAACCTCGTGGTCGATGCCCTTCTTCGACAGGGCGCGGCTCAGACGCTCATTCTTCTCGATCGACACGGTTCCGATGAGGACAGGCTGCCCCCGGGAATTGCGGTCGGCGACGTCTTCTATGACGGCGTCGAACTTGGCGGGCTCCGTCTTGTAGACGAGATCAGGTTCGTCATTGCGGATCATCGGCCGGTGAGTCGGGATCTCGACGACATCGATGTCGTAGGTCGCCTTGAACTCCCCCGCCTCCGTCACCGCGGTTCCGGTCATGCCGGCGAGCTTGTCGTACTGGCGGAAGTAGTTCTGGAGTGTGATCGTGGCGAGGGTCTGGTTCTCCTCCTTGATGGGCACACGCTCCTTGGCCTCAATCGCCTGGTGGAGCCCCTCCGAGTACCGCCTGCCCTCGAGCACGCGGCCTGTGAACTCGTCGACGATGAGAACTTCGCCGTCACGGACGATGTATTCGACGTCCTTCTCGTAGAGCTCCTTGGCCTTCAGGGCGACCGTCATGTGGTGCACGAGATCGGCGTGGACCTGGTCGTAGAGGTTCTCGACCTCGATCAGCTTCTCGACCTTGGCGATCCCCTCCTCGGAGACCGTGACGATCCGCTTGGCCTCGTCCACCTCGTAGTCGACGTCCCTCGACAGGCGCGGGGCGATCTGCGCGAACTTCTTGTACCAGTGGGCTGCATCCCCGACGCGCCCGGAGATGATCAGCGGAGTCCGTGCCTCGTCGATGAGGATGGAGTCGACCTCGTCGATGATGGCGTACCTGTGTCCCCGCTGCACCCTGTCGGACGCGCGCATCGCCATGTTGTCGCGCAGGTAGTCGAAGCCGAACTCGTTGTTCGTTCCGTACGTGATGTCGGCACCATACGCGGGACGTCGCTGGTAGGGGTTGTCCGACGCGAGGATCACGCCGACCTCGAGGCCGAGGAACCGGTGCACGCCGCCCATCCACTCCGCGTCACGTTCGGCGAGATAGTCGTTGACCGTAACCATGTGCAGGCCCTCGCCGGCAAGTCCGTTCAGGTACGCCGCAAGGGAGGAAGTCAGCGTCTTGCCCTCGCCCGTCCTCATCTCGGCAATCCAGCCGAAGTGCAGGGCGGCTCCGCCCATCACCTGCACGTCGTAGTGCCGTTGACCGAGCACCCGCCTCGCAGCCTCCCTGACCGCGGCAAAAGCCTCGGGGAGTATGTCGTCGAGATCCTCACCTCTGTCGAGACGCTGGCGCAACTCGACTGTCACATGAGCGAGCTCGTCGTCCGTCTTGGCCTCCATCTCGGGTTCGTGCGCCGAGACAAGGGGCACGAGGGACTCGAGAAGCTTGCGCTTCTTCCCTTCGCCCACACGGAGGATGCGGTCCATGAATGCCATACTGCGGATTCTAAGCCGGGAGCAGATGGCTTGATTCAGTCCCGACCCACCGCTACGCGCCACCACCCGCAACCGGGTGGAGCCGGAGCGCGAGTTCGGCCGTCCCGGCTCAGAGGGTCCTCGCGTGATTTGCCCCCGGGCGAGATGCAGTCGTCCGAGCTGCCCGGCGAGCTGCCCTTGTCCGGCAGAATGTTCGAGTGGATCGGCCCGACGAGCACCCCGACGCACACAGTTCCCCGGCCCACGACCGTGGTCGTCCTCGGTGACCAATTGGGTCCGGACAAGCCTGCCTTCGAAGGAGCGGACCCTTGATCGACAGTCGTCCTCCTCGTACGGAGCCGGGCCGTTGTCGAAGCGGAACCTCGCGGCCGCCCACGCCTGCATCTCGACCTCGCCGCGGAGGTACGCACTCGACCGCGCCGCCCAGTGTTGGACGATCGAGGAGCGCGAGGCCGATACCCTCACCGCTGGCGTCCCAGCCCACGTCAGAGCCCGAAAGCCGAGCTCGCTACTTTCCGCAGAACCCAACCCCGTCGCAGCGGGCCGTGACCTCCTGCGACTGGGAGTGCGACTCGTCCCCTCGCAGCAGTTCCTCTGCCGACCCGACGAGTTCCATACGTGGGCGGAGGGCAGACGAAGACTCCGCGCATGGAGGACTTCTTCCGATGGCAGCAGAGCCGTTTCGGCTGGCTCATGGAAGGCGACCTGCCCGTCGGCGGTCGATGGAACTTCGACATGGAGAACCGGGAGCCCGCACCCGGTCTGCAGGTGACCTGGCCGCCACCACCCCGTGACCCGCTCGACGACCTCGACAGAGAGATCGTCGCATCGCTTCTCGAAACTGCGTTCGACAGCGAGTCCGAAGGCACCTGGGCGACGGACCGGAAAGGCCCCCTGCGTCGCTTCGAGGACTTCGTCTCGGATGCTCTTGCCCGCTTCGGACCACACCAGGACGCCATGACCGAAAGGATCTGGCATCTTGCCCACTCCTTGCTGAGCCCGTACCTGAACCTCGGACTGCTGAGTCCGCGGGAGGTCTGCGACACCGGTGGACACGGCTTGGAGGCATGGCGCGGTGCCCATGGCGAGCGCCGAGGGGTTCCTGGGTCAGGTTGCTGGCCGGCGGGAGTACGTCCGGGGCGTCTACTGACTGAC
>QWHP01000108.1 GCA_021404985.1 Actinobacteria bacterium ATB1 | reverse complement strand
ACCCACTTCGCGCGCGGCCTTGTAGAACTCGAGAGCCCCATACATGTTCCCGTGGTCCGTGACGGCGACACCGGGCTGGGCGTCCGCCGCGACCTTCCTCACGAGATCGGTCACGCGTGAGGCTCCGTCGAGCATCGAGTACTCGGAGTGGACGTGGAGGTGCACGAAGGAATCCGGCATTGTCCGCAAACAATATCCGGGCACCCGTTCGCGGTGATGGACCCACCGCAACCTGCACTTCTCTCGCCTGACGGTGCTGGCGGCGGCCACCTGCCCTATGGCATCCTGCGGCATCGAGGCCGGGAGGACGTGGTGAGTGGATCAGTGGTGCCCGCGGGGACACGGGTCGGCCGCCGCGACTTCATCCGCCTCCTCGCAGCCGCCGGTGCCGGCACGGGAATCCTCGGTGCGACCGAGGATTCCCCGGTCGCCGCCTCGTCGGCATCCCGGACGCAACCCTTTGCCGAGGGGATCATGTGCGGCGACCCGGTCTCGGATGGCGCCGTGATATGGACCCGGGCAGCTCCCGACGACGGCCCTGGGGATGTGGAGGTCCTGTGGGAGGTCGCGGAGGACTCAAGCTTCGACCGCGTCGTCGCGGGGGGCACGACCCTTGCGACCTCCGGCGCAGATCGCACCGTCCACGTCGAGGTCGGGGGTCTGAGGCCAGACCGTTGGTACCACTACCGGTTCCACACCTCCGGTGTGGCGAGCCGCACCGGACGCCTCCGCACGGCTCCCGTGGCGGGGTCGTCACCGGAAAATCTCAGGCTCGTGTTCTCGTCGTGCCAGCAGCGAACGCCGGGCACACACTATGTCTCCCACCGGGCGATCACCGGGGAGGACGCGGATTTCTTCGTCCACCTCGGCGACTACATCTACGTCAGCGACTCCGGCACTCTCGCGCTCTCCGACTACCGGGAGGTGCACCGCCTCTTCAAGTCCGACCAGCTTCTCCAGGAATGCCACGCCTCACTGCCCTGCGTGGCCGTTTGGGACGACGGGGAGTTCCACAACGGCCTCGACAGGACCGCGGACAGCGATCGCATCGCCGCCGGACGTCAGGCGTGGTTCGAGTACATGCCTGTCACGCGGGATGCCGCCGACCCCGACCGGATCCACCGTTCGTTCCCCTGGGGGGACCTCGCGGACATCTTCATGCTCGACCTGAGGAGCTACCGGGATCCGGCAATCCGGGAGATCTCGTCCCTTCACTGGCCCGGCCGGTCCATGCACGACCCGACGAGGAGCCTCCTCGGCGAGACGCAGATGTCGTGGCTGACGGAGGGCCTCACGGCCTCCGTCGCTGCCTGGCGCCTCGTCGGCCAGCAGTACATGATCATGCCTTGGCGCCTGCTCGACCTCGACACACCCTGGATTCGTAGGCTGAACGCCAAGTGGCCACGCAACGCCGGGCTGTACGCTCCGACCGAGGACTGGGACGACTACCAAGCCGACCGCCGGAGGCTCCTGTCACACATCGGAGGAAGCGGCGTGTCGGATGTCGTCTTCATGTCTGGGGACCTCCACCTGTTCTTCGCCGGGACGCTCCACGAGGACTACGACGAGCCCCTGTCCCCGACCGTGGGGTTCGACTTCTGCACCGGATCCCTTACGGCCGATCCCGATCCGCGCACGCTCCTCGCCCCCCTCCCCGCCGACGTCGCCGAGAACCTGATCCACTGGGCCGAGGACTGGACCCTCGCGCAGAACCCCTACATGGCCTTCGTCGATCTTCTCCACCAGGGCTACGTGGTGGTCGACCTGACGCCCGAGGAGTGCGTCGTCTCGTTCCGGACGGTCGACACCTTCGATCCCGACGCCGGGGCGCGCACACGCGCCCGGTTCAGGGTGGTCTCGGGTTCAGATCGGATCGAGCGCCTGCCGTTAGAGTGACGCGTCGATGACTGCCCCACGTCAACGCCCCCCACGGTCCGAGAGGCTGCGAACCCTCGCCGAGCTCGGCCGGCGCGTGGTCCGACGGACGATTCTCGAGGATCCCGAGCTGCGAGAGCAGCTCGACCGCATCGGGATCCTCAACCCCGAGATCAGGACCGACCCCGAGGCGGACCCCCTGAAGGCGCCAACCCCCCGTCTCGCCCTCGCACGGGCGATCACGGCGATAGCGAGCCGCGACCGCACCTACCTTGGGTCGTCGGGTGTGGGTGGCCTCGAGGCTCTCGCCGCCGTCCTCGAGGCCGAGGGCGGGGGTGCGCCCGTCTCGGGGGACATCTGCATAGGATTCACCGACATCGTCAACTTCACGGCCTACACGGACGCCCGCGGAGACGAGGCAGCCCTCGACATGTTGCAGCGCCAGGAGGCCATCACCGTCCCGATCCTCCGTTCCCGCGGTGGATCCGTCGTCAAGACGCTCGGGGACGGTCTGATGATGAGGTTTCCCACACCCCACGCTGGCGTCACCGGGATCCTCGACCTCTTCGAACGGCTCGACGCCGAGGTGGTCGAAGACGAGGACCGTATCCAGATGCGTGCCGGGCTCACGACCGGGCGTCCGCTGGAAGTCGGCAGCGACCTCGTCGGCGGTGACGTGAACCTCGCGGCCCGGGTGACGGCAGCGGCGCGGGCACACCAGCTCCTCGTCACCGAGAGCATCGTCGGGTCGTGCGCCGGCGATCTCCCCGACATCGCCTTCCGGTCGCGAGGCCGGAGGCGACTCAAGGGTTTCGACGAAAAAGTCCCTCTCTGGGAGGCGACACGTATCGAGGCAGGGCCGTGACGAGGGTCGTCGTGCTCGGCGGAGGGATCGCCGGGCGGTCCGTAGCGCTCCATCTCGCGCGAGCTGCCCGCTCGCAGAGGGGAACTCGGCTCGAGGTGACCCTGCTCGACGCTGCGATGAATGGCCTCGCACGTCCTCTCCTCCCCCAGGTGGCATCCGGGCCGCCTGCGAGCAACATCGGATCGAGGGTACGGAGGCCAGCACGTGCCAGGGCAGAGCAGGTTCGCTTCGTCTTCGCCGACGTCGACACCGACGATCGTTTCGTCGTCGGCGTAAATCCCTCGACGGGTGCGCAACTCAGGTTCGACTACGACCATCTCGTCGTCGCGCTCGGGGCGACGAACGAGGACACGGGCATTCCCGGAGTGCGAGAGCACGCCGTCTGCCTGCGTACCCCGGCCGACGCCGCCGAGATCGCATACCGGTGTTCGGTCCCCGCACCGCGGGCGACGCGGAGAACTGCTGTGGTGGTGGTCGGTGCAGGGCCGGCCGGGATCTCTCTCGCTGCCCACCTCGCTCTCCGGAACCCGGGGATCGAGATCGTGCTCGCCGACCGGAAGCCTCGGCTCCTCACGCCGTTTCCACGCGAGCTCGGCGACACCGTCGCCGGAGCACTCGCTCGCGCAGGAGTCTCGTGGCGGCCCGACAGCCTCGTTTCCGAGGTCCACCCCGATCGCGTCGTCCTCCGGGATGGTGCCGAGATCCCCAGTGCTCTCTGCGTCTGGACGGCAGGGACGCGATCGGTGCCCGAGGTCGAGACGTCGTTCGCCGGCGCCGAGCACACGACGGGCGGCCGCCTCGTCACCGACCCCATGTTGCGCGTGCGGGGTGTGGCGGATGTGTGGGCATGCGGGGACAATGCATCCGTCCCCTGGCTCGACGCCGGAGGAGACTGTCCCGCCCTCGGGACCTTCGCCCGTGCCCAGGCACGGCGGCTCGCCCGCAACGTAGTCAGCGTCGCTTCGGGCGACTACGCCACCTCCTTCCGCGGCGATGTGCCCGTCGTCGTCTCCGTCGGGCCCGCGTCTGCCGTGGCGCTGTGGCGGGGACGGGTGCTGCGGGGCTGGACGGGCGGAGTCGCCTGGCACCTCGGCCTCGGGCTCGTTCCCACTCCCCTTTCCCGTCTCCTCCCTCACGACGGCAATGCCGGCCAGTCCGATGTGGGAACACCCACGATCACCCTTCCGAGCGCGCGAGGGCCGTCGGCTTCGGTCGAACTCGGACCGGCGAAGCGTCGCGGCCGCTGAAGATCCCCGTTTCGACGGGGTCGCCGGGCTACTCTGTCCGGAGGGCGTAGAGGGGTTCTTGCACCAGCGACGTGCGTTTCGCGCGTGCGTGCCGGACTGATTACAGATGAACGCCAAGAAGCTCCTCATCATCGTCGTCGCTCTCTTCGCCGCCTACTACGTGATCCAATCGCCCCAGCTCGCCTCGGAGAGCATCAAGTCGTTCACGTCTTGGGGCATCTCGGTGATGCAGGCCGTCGTAGAGGCCCTGAAGAGCTTCCTCGACGGCCTCCTCACGGGGTGAGCGTGCGCATCTTCAGGGCTCAGAGCGGCTTAACCGTGGCGAGACGGACCCGGCGACGTCCCGCGTGGCCTCTGCGCGGCCACTGGGATCCGTACCGCATCGTCCAGCCTCCGGAACGCGTAATCCACGCGGACACCCCGTCGTGGAAGCAGCTCCCCGACATCTGGGCCAGACAGATCCTCATAATCCTCCTGGGGATCTGCCTCCTCGCGGTCACCCCCCCGGACAACTCGAGTCCGGCGGTCCTCGCCTGGGTCGTCATGGGGGTAGCGGCGGTGCAGATGCTCCTCAAGCTCGCCCAGTGGTGGTTCACGAGGTACATGGTTACGAACTCCCGCCTTCTCGTCGCACGCGGGGTGTGGAAGAGGCGCATTCAGAGCATCCCGCACTCCCGCATCACCCAGGTGCACTTCTCCCAGAGCGTGCTCGAACGGTTCCTCGGGCTGGCCACCGTGCACGTCATGGCGTCCGGTCAGGACTCGCCCCTCGAGATCCGCCACCTGAACAAGCCCGAGACGTTCCACCACTTCCTCAACTCGACCCTGTCGGGGACGGAGTCCAAGACGACCGGCGAGGATGCCTTCGAACGCGCCGAGACGACGATCGAGTTCGGGCAGGGTGACGTCGGGCCTCAGGGCTGGATGCGCTGAGCCAGCCAGCGTGACGGGATCTCCCCCCTTTCCGGGGGGCCGAGCGTCCTGAGCACGCCGGCCATGTCGGCGGGGACGGGCGAGTCGAATGCGAGGGGCTCGCCGCTGACCGGATGCTCGAACCCGAGGTGGGCGGCATGCAGCATCTGCCGGTCGGCACCCGCCAGAATCCGGCCTCCATATGAGGGATCGCCCACGACGGGATGGCCGATCGCCCTCATGTGCACGCGGATCTGATGTGTCCTGCCGGTCTCCAAGGTGACGCTGACCGCCGTTACCTCGGGCCTGCCCCAGGCGGCCTCGACGGCGTACATGCTGCGTGCGGGCTTGCCGTTTGCCTCGACCTCGAGTCGGCGGGACCCCGGCCGGCGCCCTACCGGAGCGTCGATAACGCCGCTGGCGGTGGAGAAGCGGCCACCGCATAGGGCGGCGTAGACGCGATCCATCCCTCTTCGACGCACTTGGCCCGACAGCCCCTCGAAGGCCCTGGCCGACCTGGCCACGACGAGCAGTCCGCTGGTCATCCTGTCGATGCGGTGCACGATCCCGGGTCGCTCGGTTCCGGCTCCGGGGAAGGTGTGCCGCCCCCCGGCAGCCATGTCGGGGTACCGGGCGAGCAACGCGTTCACGAGCGTGCCGCCCCGCGACGGGGCTCCACGGGGAGGATGAACAGGAACACCTGCGGGCTTGTCGACGACGACGACGTCGTCGTCCTCATACACGACTTCGATGTCTAGGGATGCGTCCGGATCCGGAATGTCTCCCGCCCGATCCCAGTACGACGCCCTGATCCGCGAACCAGCGCCCACTCGGTCTTTGCCCCGCGCCGCCGCACCGTCGACCGTGAGCGTCACGATCTCGAGGCGGGACCTCGGGATGCCGGCATGCACGGCCACGAGGCTGTCGAGCCGATGGCCCTCTGCGTCCGGTCCGAGAGTGACCTCGATCTCCTCAGTCGGCCCGCGCATGCTCGTCGTCCTGCCTGCTCGTCTCCCTCGCCAGGCTCAGTATGAAGACGGCGACACCCGTGAGCACGAAGACGTCCGCCAAGTTGAACGTCGGCCAGCTCGGAAGTCGTATGAAATCGATCACGTCACCCCTAAGGAGCCCGGGCGGACGGAACAGCCGGTCGACGAGGTTCCCGAGCGCCCCACCTGCGATCATGCCGAGCCCGACGAGTGGCATCATGCGATCGATCTTCCCTGCGTACCAGAAGATCCAGACCAGCGCGCCGAGAGCGATGGCACCCAGGATCACTCCGCCGTCACGGAACAGGCCGAATGCCGCCCCCGGGTTCTCGGCCAGAGCGAGCTGAAGGAAATCGCCGAGCACGTTCACGGACCTCGTCCTGAGCGCGGATGCCGCCCACCACTTGGAAAGTGCGTCGAGGGCGAGGGCGGCGACGGCGACGGCGAGCACGAACAGCCTCGCCTGGAGAGGTGATCGCGCCGAGGGGTTCACGCGTACCGGCGCTCGAAGCGCTCCTGGCAGGTCACGCAGAGGTCCGCGTAGGGCAGAGCCTCCATCCTCGCCTTCGGGATCTGACGGCTGCACGAGGCGCAGACGGTATAGGCACCCTGCTCGAGCCGGCCGATCGCCTGCTCGACCTTCTCGAGGAGATTCGCGACGTTTGCGAACTTCTGGAGGTCCATCTCGCGCTCGACCGATGCGCCGATGTCACCCGACTCGAGGTCCGTGAGCATCTCGGCCGCATCGGGGTCCTCGACCAGCGCCTGGCGTTGCGCCTCGTACTCGGCCATCTGACTCCTGAGCGATTCACGCTCGCTCGTGAGCCGCTTGTGGAGCTTGCTCTCCCATGCAGACATCTTGTGCTTGTGCGCCCGCGCGCGGGCAGGTGACTTGGCGGTCGTGCCCTTGGTCATCGGTACCTTCGCAGGCGCCCGCTTGGTCGACGTTGAAGTCGATATTGAAGTCGAGGTCGAGGTGGCCTTGCGCTTCCTCGATCCTGACGCCCCGCTGGAGGTCTCGGCAGCCGGCTTGGACCCACCCCCCGCTGCAGTCGTGCGCCTCGACGACGTGCTCGACTTCTTGGTCGCCTTGGTGGCCACCTGTTTCGTCGCCGCCGCGCTCCGCGACGATCGACTCGACGTGGCGGAACCCGAACCCTTCGGTACAGCCTTGGGTGCAGCTTTCGGGGTTGCCGACTTGGTTGATCTGGAGGTGGAAGTAGCGCGGCTTTTAGCCGTTTGACCCTGTTTTGTCCTAGTAGTGGTCGCCGTCTTCTTCACGGGGACACCTCAGACACAGCGTTCTCCCCCTGTGACATCAGACAAGTCTACTCGGAATTTCAGCCGTGTGTTTCGCTATCCCTCTGGTGAGGTGAGATCCGAGAGCGAGGCCAGCCAGTCCATCAATTCGGACGAAGAGATCGCAACGGACACGCGCTTGCTCCTGGAGCGATGGCCGCTCACGACCGCGAGCCCCGACTTGCGCACCCCCAACTGGCCTGCGAGGTAGTCGAGCAACGCTGAGTTCGCAGCACCGTCGACAGGTCTTGCGCGAATCCTCACTTTCAGGGCCGACCCGTGGCGCCCGGCGATGGCATCTCGACCGGCTCCGGGCTGCACGTGGACCCTCAGGATGCAGCGGTCTTCTGCGACCTCGTCGTAGAGATCCCCGACCGTTGCCAGCTCAATCCCCTGCCGGTTCTTCGCCTGGCCCATTGGGGGGTGTGGGCACCTTGTCCTTCTCGGGACCGAACGCTCCACCCGGTGGCCGAGGGCCCGGCGGTGTGCCCGCAGGCATGGCTCCGGGAGGAGGCCCGGGTTGCGGCACCGCACCGGGGGGCGCTCCTTGGTCCGGGTCGAGGTGGACGACTGCTTTGGGCGCAACCGACTCCTCGAGTTTCGGGAAGGATCCGAGCCTGTCGCTCGGCAGCTCCTCGGCCCCTTCCTTCCCGGGACCCTCATCCGATGAAGCACCCGAGGCTGCGGGTGTGCGAGGTGGTGGCCCCGGCACGGCACCGAGGGGTGGAAGCTTGGGGGGAGCAGCCTCGCCACCGGGAACCGGGGCCACCCCCGGGGCTCCAGTAGGCGCCGCTCCGGGAGGTGGGACTGAGACGCCTCCCGGGCCCGGCGCCTTGCCAGGGACCGGAGCAGGACCAGACATTCCCGGAGGGGTTGCTCCCGGAGGAGGACCCGCGGGGGGTGGGCCTCCGCTTCCACCCGGCACAGTGCGTGGGGGAACAGCCCCCGGCGGCGGACCTGACGCCGGCGGTGGAACGCCCGCCCCCGGCGGCGGACCTGACGGAGCCGGGCCGGACCCGGGTACGGGGCCCGCGGAGGGAGGCG
>QWHP01000575.1 GCA_021404985.1 Actinobacteria bacterium ATB1 | reverse complement strand
CCAGTCGCCTGGTCACCCTTGAGCTTGACCTTGTCGACTGCGGGCTTCACCCGGAGGAGCGCTACTCCGCCTCCCGGGACGATGCCCTCCTCGATGGCCGCACGGGTCGCCGACAGGGCGTCCTCGATCCGGTGCTTCTTCTCCTTGAGCTCGACCTCGGTTGCGGCGCCGACCTTGACCACGGCAACGCCGCCGCTGAGCTTCGCGAGTCGCTCCTGGAGCTTCTCACGGTCCCAGTCGGAATCCGTGTTCTCGATCTCTGCCTTGATCTGGTTGATCCTGCCGGTGACGTCCTCGTGGGAACCGGCACCCTCCACGATCGTCGTGTTGTCCTTGGTCACGGTGACCTTGCGGGCACGGCCGAGGAGCGAGATGTCGACGTTCTCGAGTTTGAGGCCGACCTCCTCGCTGATGACCTGACCGCCGGTGAGGATGGCGATGTCCTGGAGCATGGCCTTGCGACGCTCACCGAAGCCCGGGGCTTTCACGGCGACAGACGTGAACGTGCCGCGGATCTTGTTGACCACGAGCGTGGCGAGAGCCTCGCCCTCGACGTCCTCGGCGATGACAAGGAGCGGACGCCCCGCCTGCATGACCTTCTCGAGCACGGGGAGAAGATCGTGGACGGCAGAGATCTTCTGGTTCGCCAGGAGGATGTAGGGATCCTCGAGGACCGTCTCCATGCGCTCGGGATCGGTCACGAAATACGGCGAGATGTAGCCCTTGTCGAACTGCATCCCCTCCACGAAGTCGAGCTCGAGGCCGAACGTGTTCGACTCCTCGACAGTGACGACCCCGTCCTTGCCGACCTTGTCAACGTTGGCGATCTCGGAACGACCCTCGACGTCACGGGCAAGCTTCTCGAGAGCTGCGATGCCGGCCTCGACCGCCTTCTCGATCCCACGCTTGAGGTCCATGGGGTTGGCGCCCGCAGCCACGTTGCGCAGACCTTCCTTCACCATGGCATAGGCGAGGATCGTGGCCGTGGTTGTGCCGTCACCGGCCACGTCGTTGGTCTTCGTCGCCACCTCCTTCACGAGCTGGGCGCCCATGTTTTCGTAGGGATCCTCGAGCTCGATCTCACGTGCGATCGTGACACCGTCGTTCGTGATCGTGGGGGCGCCGAACTTCTTCTCGAGCACGACGTTGCGCCCACGCGGGCCGAGCGTCACGCGGACGGCGTCGGCGAGCTTCTGAGCTCCCGATTCCAACCCCCTGCGGGCATCTTCGTTGTATTCGATCATCTTGGGCATGTGTTGAACTCCGATCTTCCGCGTTGCTGCGGATCAGTTGCGTCTCGTGCGGACCTGCGGTACGGCAAGATCACTTCTTGTCGACAACGGCGAGAAGGTCACGTGCGGAGAGGATCAGCACGTCCTCACCCTCGACCGTGATCTCAGTGCCGCCGTACTTGGAATAGACGACGGTGTCTCCCACCTCGACCTCGAGGGGAACGAGCTCGTCGTCGTGCCACTCGCCGCGTCCTACGGCGAGCACCTCGCCCTCCTGGGGCTTCTCCTTGGCTGTGTCCGGCAGCACGATGCCGGACGGGAGCGTCTCCTCTCCTTCTTTGGGGCGCACGATCACGCGATCTCCGAGGGGCTTGAGGTTCATTACGCCTCCGCGACTACATCCGTGGGATACTTGGGTTTCTTGCTTTGGCACTCTCTGGATGAGAGTGCCAAACAGTGTAGCTGGCACTCATTGAGTGAGAGTGCCAAGGGGCATGCTAACCACTGCCCCCGAGCCGCGTCAAGAGGTGTAGCACTCGGAAGCCGCGAGTGCCAGGCCCGCTCCTGTTGGCGGGTCACGGCCCCAAGGGGCCCGAACGGGTGGACAGCCGGACCTCGACGGTAAGCCCGCCACCCGGAGTCTCGCGCAGCGAGATGTCTCCTCCCAGGCGAGTCGCGAGCTCCGACACGAGCGAGAGCCCGAGGCCGACGGACGGATTCGCCTCGTCGGCGTCGGAGCCCACCCAGGGATTGACCGCTTCCTGCCTTTCGTGTTCCGTGAGTCCCGACCCATGGTCGGCCACGCTCACCGACAGATCTCGCCCTGAACGCCGTACGGTCACCTCGACGGGTGGCCCGCCGAATCGAATGGCGTTGTCGAGGAGGTTCGCGACAATCGCCTGGACTGCCGCAGGATCTGTCGGCAGACGACCCGCCTCGGCAACCACCACGATCGGCTCGTCGAGCGCGGAAGCGTTCGAGAGCTCCATGTTCAGGAAGTCCCGTGACTCGCCCTCGCCCACCATATCGGCGAGATCCGGGTTCACGAGCGTGCGCGTGAACCCCGTGATGGAAGTGAGCGGTGTGCGGAACTGATGGCCGATCGCGGTCATCAACCGCTGGTGGACGCGCCCGAATCTGTCGAGTTGGCCTTCGACCACCCTCGCCTTCGATTCGGCGCGGCCCGCAGTGCGCAGCACCCGGATTGCGGCAGTCATCGCACGGAACGACTCCCCCGCGGCTTCGTCGTATGCGTCCTCCTTGGTGGAGCCGATGCCGAGGGCAGTGTCGTCACCGACTCGACTCACGACATAGGACCTGATGTCGATGGCAGAGAGCATCTCCTCCTCAGCGGCCCTCAGCCCCGACACCCGGGAGACGGCCACAGGGCCCTCCGCGGTCTCCTCGATCAGGCTGTGCCCAGACGTCGACCACTCCCCGCGCAGACCGTCTGCCGTCAGGTAGGTCCCCGTGCAGCTTCGCGAGTCTCCCGTCACGACGAAGACCACATCGGCCCACCGGCGTGCGAACACACGCGACGCTACGCAGTCGAGGTATTCCGCATCTGAGGCAGGGGGCGCCGCCGACAGCTCGGCCAGGACGTCGAGGGGGTCGGACATGGTCCGCTCCGTCTCGGCTGCCTCGACAAGATCCACGACGATCGACAGCTCCCGTGCCGTCGCCACCACGACCTCGACGTCGTGCGAGAACACCCGGCGGCCCGGCTCGTAGCTGCGCACGACGAGGACAGCCGGCCCGCAGCGCGTCGAGAAGGGCACCACGACGACGGCATGGTCGGCCGCACCCTGGGCGGCGTCGAACCAGTGGGGCCTACCCGTCGACACGGCCAGCTCGACAAGAGGTCCGTCGTCCACCGGGCCGTGTGGGGATCCGCCCACCGTCGCCAACC